>JAKFCK010000351.1:0-3466 GCA_036676685.1 Chitinophagaceae bacterium
CGGGCAGTTACCGCCTCGGCATCAGGGGCAATTTACTTCGTTCAACCTTTGGGGTTAGGAATGTAAAAGTGTACTGGAACGGCATACCGTTTACAGATGCAAGTGGCAATACATTTCTTAATTTATTGCCTGCCAATATTCTCAACAGCATGGAGATCATCAAAGGCCCGTCTGGCAGTATGTACGGAAGTGGCACAGCTGGTGTGCTGTTGCTGGGCTCGGGTGCCAGTACTTCCAAACCAGCACGATCCCTGCAGCTGCAATTGTCCGGCGGATCATATGGTTTTTTGTCGGGAAACATCTCTTATCAAAAAACAGGAGTTTCCAATTCAGCCATTAGTTTTTCGCACCAGCAAACGGATGGGTACAGGCAACATACCAATATGCGGAGGGATGTATTTCATTATGCCGGGAGCACGCCACTTGGCAACAACCATAAACTGCAGGCAAATATTTTCCTGGCCGATCTTTATTACCAGACCCCGGGCGGCCTTACCCGCGCAGAAATGAATGCGGATCCGCAGCAGGCGAGGCCCGCAGCCGGCGCCTTCCGGGGAGCCGTGGCACAACAAGCTGCTGTATACCTGAAAACGTTGTATACGGGCTTATCGCTGGAAAGCCGTTTAAGTGAGAACTGGAGCAACACTACGGGAGGATACGCCGCGTTCACCGATTTTAAAAATCCCACTATCCGTAATTACGAAAATAAATATGATAAAGGTGTGGGTGGCCGGTCGGTGTTCCATTACCGTAAAAAATGGTTTCATGCAGTGATGGGCGGAGAATACCAATCCGGTTTTTTTTATGCAGCTGTGCATGGCAATCAACTGGGCCGCAAGGATACCTTGCAATTCCAGGATGACCTGCAGTCCCGCCAGGTGAATATATTTGTGCAGGGAGATATCTCCTTCCCCGCCGGTTGGCTATTGAGCGCAGGGCTGAGTTATAATCGTTTTTATTATGGCTTTACCAGGAGGAGTGACCTCAATGCAAAAAAAGAAACCAGTTCATTTACGCCGCAGTTTATTCCGAGGATATCGTTATTGAAAAAGATGAAATCGGTATCGCTTTTTGCCGCGGTGAGCAAAGGGTATTCTGTACCCGGTATTGATGAAGTACATGCCGGTAATGATGTTTTTAATGCGACCCTGAAAAGTGAAGCAGCGATAAATTATGAAGCGGGTGTAAAAACTACGATCGTCAAGGATAAATTATGGATGGATATCAGCTATTATATTTTTAACCTGGAAAATACCATTGTAAGCCGCAGGGATTCTGCCGGGGGAGATTTTTATACCAATGCCGGCAAAACCAGGCAACAGGGCCTGGAATTTGCTTCCACCTGGTTACCCATTAATAAAACTGCCGGTTTTCTGCGGCAACTCAAACTGGTGAGTTCCTACACGAATGTGTATGCAAGATTCCGGGATTACCAGCAGGGATCGAATAAATTTGATGGCAACCAGCTGACCGGTACCCCACCCAATATTTTAAATGCCGGTATGGACCTGGTGACAGCCCCGGGGTTTTTCCTGGATATTAATTATAGTTATACCGATCACGTTCCATTGAACGATGCCAATAGTTTCTGGGGCAGTTCCTACCAGTTGTTATTTGCCAAACTGGGTTACCGCGCCCCTATCGTCCCTGCTTTGGAAAGCCTGCTTTTTCTTTCCTATGAAACGGCTTTGAAAAACCCCTACAGCCTGGGCAATGACCTGAATGCAGCGGGTAGCCGGTTCTTTAATCCTGCTGCGCCCAGCCAGTTTAGTGCCGGTGTTCAGTTGAAGGTGAAAGTAAAAGCTGCTACAAGGGCGAAATAAAAAACCGTTACAATATATTTGCACAAATTTTTTAACCAGTGTTTGATCCCGGCGACATATCGGTGAAGCAGATCCTTACCACGACGTTTACGTTATTTGCGGTAATAGATATGCTGGGTTCTACGCCCGTGTTAATTTCTTTGAAGGCAAAAATGGGCGGGCATATTCGTTCCACCCAGGCCACACTGGCTTCCGGGGCATTGATGATCCTGTTTTTATTTTTGGGGAAACAGTTTCTTGGTTTGCTGGGCCTGGATATTAAATCCTTTGCCGTGGCAGGTAGTATCGTGATCTTTATCCTGGGCCTGGAAATGGTGTTGGGGCTGGAGTTTTTTAAAGCAGATGCCAATCCCAAAAGCGGCAGCGTAGTGCCGATCGCCTTCCCGCTGATCGCGGGGTCGGGCACCCTCACTACAATCATGTCGTTAAAAGCCAATTACGCCAACGTAAATATCCTTATAGGTATTTTAATTAATTGTATCGTGATATTTATCGTGCTGCATTCGCTGAAATGGATAGAAAAAGCATTGGGGCCGGGCGGAGTAATTGTGGTAAGAAAATTTTTCGGCGTAATATTGCTGGCCATTGCCGTAAAGATCTTTGGAACAAACATCCAGGGATTTGGTAAATAGTTCTTAATATCGAATATATAATATCGAATATCGAATGTCGGATGTGTGAAACATTTTAAAATTCGATATTCAACCATTCGAAATAATAAAATGGCCTCGTCGTACAATGGATAGTATAAGAGTTTCCGAAGCTCCAGATCCAGGTTCGATTCCTGGCGAGGCCACATTCAGGTAAGTCAAAGCCCGCGTCCAACGCGGGTTTCTTTTTTAGAACAAGTTCCTGGTTGTCCCCTGGGTAGTCCCGGAGATGATTTTTTCTATTTTTACACAGTTCATGTTAAAGAAGTGTACTCAGACGGCGGTGCACCCATCTCCCTAAAGTTGTTTATTTTGTTTGCAGTTTTTTTACCGCAGCTCCATATATCCGGGCCCTGGCTTTTTCCATTTCTATTTGTGCCCCCAGCTTTACCTGTGACGCAAGGCCATTCTTCTCTAGTCTTTTTAAAACTATCTTCTCCTGGTTTTGCAGCCATATCCGATCGTTTTCCGACTCCCCGGAATTTGGAAGTTTTGTCAATAAATAATCCACAGTGTTCATCCACTCCTTGTCCCGTTGGTGATTCCTGGACATGTCATCCAGCTGGTCCCCGAGTACGGCCATATTAGCGGCTGCATATTCTGCTTTACCTGACATTTTAGTGGCAAGCCGGGCGCAGTCTTCGGCTACACTTTTCTGCATCTTTTTAATCGAAGGACCGGGCGCATGGGGCTTTTGGGACTGCAAGTGCGCCAGCACCAGGTCGGTCGATTTCTTTGACTGGTCAGCGCCTAGTTGTCGGTCACCGTGGCGCCCGCTATTTATCATGTTCAGCAGGGAGGAGGAGACTCCAAGGTATGCGGCGAGGGCTCGCTGGCTTACGGGAAGAGGCCCGGGTTGTTGCTTTTTCATGTGAACGTTTTATACGTGAACATAAATATATTCACTATTTCAGTGTTTACATCATGACGGGAGGTTTCCATCCCCAAATCCGGGGTGTCTGCCCGGTATACCGGGATGCTTCGTTGCACGGT
>JAKFCK010000352.1:0-10995 GCA_036676685.1 Chitinophagaceae bacterium
AACCGGGCAAAAAAGAACAGAAAAAGTCAAACAAACCACGCCGGTAAAAAAACCAGCCAGCCCGCAGGTTTCTATACCAGGTAAAAGAACAGATGAACCGGCAATTAAAAAAACCACGACAATAGAAACCCCCTCGCCGGTAAAACCTGGCAGGACAACAGCGCCCGGGGTTTTGAGTTTACCGGCGCCAATAGCAACAAGGGAAAACCCGGTGATCAAACAAATATCAACAGAAGCAGGGGAATTACTGGTTCAGTTGTACGACAATGGCCAGGTAGACGGTGACACCGTGAGTATCTTTCATAATAACCAGCTGATAAAAAGCAGGGCTGCATTATCTGATAAGCCCGTAACCATAAAAATTATGCTGGATGAGCAACACCCCCACCATGAGCTGGTGATGGTGGCAGAGAACCTGGGAAGTATTCCGCCGAATACCTCCCTGATGATCATAACGGCAAAGCGTAATCGCTACGAGGTATTCATTTCCTCATCGGAACAGAAAAACGCTAAAATTGTCATTGACCTCAAACAATAAGGTGCCCGGCCATATGACCTGTGATTCCAGGTGGCTTATTCCACCCGTTCAAAATATTTAGTTGAACCTAATAATTTCATGCCTTTATATCCATGCACGGCCAAAGTTCCCCCCGTATCAAATTTCGCTGTTGCACTGTAACTACTACCGGAAGATGGGTCATAAATTTTCCCATTTTCCCAGGTATGTTTGTCAGCATTATACTGCAGTTTATCAATAATCAGGAAACCCTCAGGTTTTTTGGGATTATCTTCCTTGGTCCAGGTTATTTTCCCCTTGTACTCGTCGTTTTGCTTAAAAACTTCTATGACCATGTCCTTTTTAGGGATTTTTAACCACTTTCCAACAATAGCATCCGCATTCCGCTGGGCAGAAACCGAGAAAGAGCAGAACAACAGCAGGTGAACAAACAAAAATTTCATACTCAAATCATTTAGATGGATTATATTTTGCTCCTGCAAAAATACGACCGAACTCTAAGGCCGGCACCTTAACCCGGTTTTAAAGGTATTTTATAACAAATTTGATTTCGTCTTTTGGGTAAGCTCACCGGCGATCATGTTAAATTTACTCAATCACCTAAACTTTTAACATGCCGAAACTGTTTTTAGCACTTATAGGATGCAAGCCAACTGGCCGACACATTGAACAGCACGACGTATTTTTTGGCGTGGCAGAATCCATTGCCGGGATCATCCCTGCTGTCAATTTTTTTTGGCCGGAGGTGAAAAATAAATTCCATCTTGACGCATGGAGGGAGGTGAATGTCGTGGACGGCTATAGTGTGGAGGTTGTGGAAAAAAGCAACAGCATGGGGCGAAGTAAGGCCAGGCTATTTTTCATAAATCTTGGTGGTTATAAGCCAGGTGAATTCGAAGAA
This sequence comes from Chitinophagaceae bacterium, assembly GCA_036676685.1. Classification (GTDB taxonomy): domain Bacteria; phylum Bacteroidota; class Bacteroidia; order Chitinophagales; family Chitinophagaceae; genus Ferruginibacter. Next base: position 1,419 of record JAKFCK010000352.1, read on the forward strand.
TTTCATTATAAATTGATCACCGCAGCACAAAACAAAAGCGAAGCGATCCGTACAGCAAAAAAAACGGCATTTTACCTGCATACGGGCTTTAAAGGGGCTCCTTCCCACGTGGATGATAAGTATGCGATTGATGTGGACGATGTATATGAGATAAAGGATATACTTCCAGCGGCGCAGGCGGAAAAGTACAGTATCATTTTACAACCTTCGAGGCCCGGCCAGGAAGAAGATATTTTGCAGCTTGGTTATTTCACCATTAGTTCATTTAAGCAGGCACGGTTCATGTTAAATAAAGACGACCACACCATATAAAAGTTACCTTGTATTAAATGCGGTATTTTTGCAGAATAATTAATCTAAAAAACAAACCTTAAAATTTACGTATGACGATCCAGTTTAACACAGCGAACAACATCAACGGAAGCGAAAGTATGAATTCCCGCCTTAGCGCGATCATTGCCGATAAACTTACCAGGTTCAGTGAATACATAACAAGAATTGAAGCTCATCTCTCCGATGTAAATGGCCAGAAAGAAGGACAAAATGACAAACAATGTGTACTGGAAGCAAGGCTGGAAGGCCTGCAACCCATAGCAGTCACCAGCAATGCAAACACTTATGATGAAGCCGTTACCGGTGCGATAAGCAAATTAAAATCAAGTCTTGACACCACCCTGGGGAAATTAAAGACTTACTAGATAATTATAGGAGGTTCTTATAACGATAGATGGTAAATTTCCAACAAACTTGAAACAGGTATTATGATACAACGTATCATTCCTTCTTCCGGTGAAGGGTTACCCGTCATTGGGCTGGGCACCTGGCAAACTTTTGATGTGGAGGATACCGCAGCCTATCCTCAATTGGAGGCGGTACTCTCCCATTTTCGGCAACAGGGCGGCACCCTCCTGGATAGCTCACCCATGTATGGCAGGGCCGAACAGGTGATCGGTGATATTACATCGGGGATGACGGGCAGCAACGATTTTTTCTATGCCACAAAGGTATGGACCACCGGCCTCCTGGAAGGCACAAGGCAAATAGAAGCCTCCTTCCATAAAATGCAGCGGAGCGTGTTGGACCTTGTCCAGATCCATAACATGGTAGACTGGAAAACACACCTTCCGCAATTGCGCAGTATGAAAGAGCGGGGGAAGATCCGATACATTGGTATCACGCATTATACTGATGACAGCCACGAAGAGCTGGAAAAATTGATGCGGAAGGAGTCATTCGATTTCGTACAATTCAATTATTCCATTAATGCACGCCATGCGGAAAAAAGGCTGCTTGATGTTGCGGCGGAACTGGGGGTTGCGACCCTTATCAACCGCCCCCTGGGCCAGGGCAACCTTTTTAAATCAGTACAGGGCAAAGTATTGCCCGGCTGGGCTGCCGAGTTGGGGATCGATAACTGGGCAGCTTATTTTTTAAAATACATACTCGCTCATCCCGCAGTTACCTGCGTTATCCCCGCTACAGCAAATCCTATTCATGCTACAGAAATCCTGGCCGCCGGCAAAGGAAACATACCTGGTGTTTCGCTGCAAAGAAAAATGCTTGAATATTGGCGTAACTTGTAGAACAGCAGGATCACAGCCATAATTTGCCGGGTTTTCAAAATTATTTTCACCAGGAAGATTTAGCGAAAAATTCCTCTCAGCAAAAAATAAACAGGGATTCAAATTGCCCGTCAGCTTTAGAGATCACCCGAGACCGCATAGTCGCTCAATGATAAATGCCTGCACAATCTTAATGGCTCGGCCCTCCCGAACGTTTGTTTCCTTAAAACGTTTGAACCTGTCAGGCCAATACACGAGGGCATCCTCACCTTCCGCTGTGGGATAACTGATCAGGAAAACTCCGTCTTCCGATTGGCTTATAATTTTCACTCCCTGGTCCAGGATTATTGGCAATTCCAAATCCATATAAATTTCATTAGGTCCGGTCCAATCCGATTATTATTTTAATTACCATATTCCCTCCTCACGGTATTCATTATAGTGTGTCAACTATAATACCAAAAGAAGTATAACATAACCGGCGAAGCAAATGCCGAACAATTTCCACACTATTGTATTTTTTTTTACCCGCATACAATGGCCCCAGGCATCATCCTGAACTTTACGGCAAAAAAAATCCGCGGTAAACATCTTGGGCCACCACTTCCCGGGCACAAAACAAAAGCGGGTATACCCACCCATGGCATTTTTCTCAATATCCACGTTATGGGAAATACCTTCCTTTTCTTCTCACCAATCTCCATGCAACCCCAGGAATTAGCATAGGGGGTATCCGCATTTGGTCGGTTAAGCCGGTGGATAATTAAAACCGGCATTACACACAAAACACTTTGATGCCGGAACTAAAAAAACTACTTTTCAGTTCGCCACAATAAAAACTAACTTTTAAAAATCATATCGCGATGAAACAAGCTTTGGTACTGTTGTCTTTAATTACAGCTGTTTTTTGTTTATCAATGCGTTCTGGCGAACAGGAAACAGACCTGGCACCGGCAGTACGAACGATCGCAGATCTTTCCGTTGAGCAAATCCAACGACTGGATTCATTTCTGCAGGCCTACCCGGATCATTTTTATGAGAGCAATTATGCAGTAAGGCAAAAAAAATACGAAGAACTTGCTTATTATTTCAAGCGGGCAGCGAATATTATTATTTATTATGAACCCGGACTTTATTATGAAAAACTGGTCGGGCCTTTCCAGTTCCAGGAAAATGACCGGCCCGGCATCTTATCTGCGGTACCGGACAACTGGCTGTTCACCGGCCCCATCGGCAATGAAGATGACAGCAGCCTCATAAAATTTTATACAAAAAAAGATTCCCTCAATCAAAAAGCATTCATTACAGATATAGCCGGTAGATACAGGGACGCTATAGTTGCGAGTAATTATAAAACACACCTGGCCGGTATGGATGCGCCTGAACTTCTTGATTTTTTGCGGATCGAAATTTTCCGGATCAGCAGTATTGATATTGCCAACGGTGATTTTATTATAGAAGATGCAGGTATGCCTTCGTTGAATGGCGCTTTAGATAGTTGGCTTTTATTTACGGGCGCGCTGGTGAATGAACTACCCGCCTCAAAACAACAAGAGAAATTTTACTGGGATACAATGCTCAAAGGAACAAAACAATTCCTGGCAACCAACCGGGATTTTAAAACCTTTGACCGGATGTTATTCACAAAAAATTACCTGATCCCTCTTTCGGCATTCCTTAACGACTTGCAGGTAAACCTAAAAGTGCCATTTAAAAAGAAATCGGCTGCCCTCCGAAACGATGCCAGGCACCTCTATGATAAAAATATTTTCGTTGCAGATTATTTCGCACCCAACAACGATGCAAAATACTCCTCTTTAAAAGCGAAGCTTGGTGAATTGTTGTTTTTTGACCCACTGCTTTCCGGTAACAACAAAAGGGCCTGTGCTTCCTGCCATAAACCTGATATGGCTTTTACGGATGGCAAAATAAAAAGTGTGGGCTTTGAGTTTGAAGAGGTATTGTCCCGCAATTCGCCAACAGTGATCAATGCCGGCCTCCAAAAAAAATTATTCTGGGACCAGCGTGCCGGGTCACTGGAGGATCAGCTGGATTCAGTGGTGAATAACACACATGAACTGAATGGTTCTTTTACTGACCTGGTGAAAAAATTGAACGCCAGCCCGGAATATGTTGACCTTTTTAAAAAGGCTTTTCCCCACACTGTAAAAACGGGTATCGGCAGGCAGGATATTAAAAATGCAATTGGTGTGTACGAGCGCACACTAACAGGGCTCAACAGCCGCTTTGACCAATACATGCAGGGAGATGCAACGAAACTTTCGCCGGAGGAGATCAGCGGCTTTAATATTTATATGGGCAAAGCCCGTTGCGGCAATTGCCATTTTGCACCTTTATTCAATGGTGCCCTGCCGCCGTTTTATAACATTACCGATCATAAGTCCCTTGGCGTGCCGGAAAAAGACAGCATGGAAAAATACCGGATCGATGGGGATGAGGGTTTGTTTTCCACTACGGGTAACAGCTTCACCAGGTTCTCGTTTAAGACCCCAACTGTTCGCAATGCGGCATTAACTGCCCCCTATATGCACAACGGCGTGTATAATACTTTGGAACAGGTGGTAAACTTCTACGATCACGCAGCCGGTGAAAAATTCAGGAAAGACATGAGGGAGGGTATGAAAGGACTACCATTTTTTACCATAATACCGCTGGAACTGAAACTGACGGAACCTGAGAAAAAGGCGCTCATTGCTTTCATTAAAGCCCTGGATGATACCAGCGCTGCCAGTTCGCCAAGACGTCTACCCCAGGTCAAAGGGAAATATGCGCATTTAAATAACCGAAAGATTGGGGGAGAATACTAAACAAGGTAACAAATCTTTTAAAAGCCAAAACCGCCTGCTGCCTAATTGCAGCAAAGCGGTTTTGAATTTTCTACCAGTCTCCAGCCTGGCAACCCGGCGGATTTTGTAGCAACCGGGGTGGCCAGCGCTTCATAAAATTCCTGCACGATATCTTTTGAAACGGGAGAAAAATCCGCTTGTTGAGCAGTGGCCTGCGGCTTTTTAGATAAACAAGCCAGCAGGATGTTGTAATCGATGTACTTACCTTTTTTCATAACTATACTTTTTTTGTGATGATTGATATAGCAAAGAAACATCACAACAACAGGTTGAACAATCGCACAATGATGTGAAAAAGCGAGCTGGTAAAATCAAAAGATGTGATTTCACATCACATCTTTAGGGGAGAAAGTCGCCTATAGTAAGCACTTCGGTGTTGAACTAAACCCTCGGTAGGCTTTCCCTGCCTTCCCTGCATTTATAGTTACAGCTGGCAAGTGGCCGCTATCACATTACACTTTCAATGCCTGCCCACGCTCCCCCGGTTCCTGACCCTTCGCCAGGGTAAGCAGCGCCGGGGAAACCCTAAATTGCCGAAAGTACCTGGCTGATGGAAGGCTTTTGCCTCCTTTTCCCGCTGAATTCGCTGCTTTTCTGCTTAAATGTTGATGCCAGGTTTGTAACATTTTTTACCAACGATCTATTTTTTGTTACAACTTCCCGCCGCAGTTAAGCATGAACATTTTTTTTTGGCTGGAAAAAAGTGTTCAAAAGTTAAGGGACCTGCTATTTTCCGCAGCTATGGAGTATTTTCAGTGTTTCAGCGATTTTTTAACGGGTTATGCCGCAGTGGGCGGGGAAAAAATCGTCTGCTGTTGGCAAAATAGGAAACGAAAAATGGGTTTGCCGGGCTCGCTTGAAAAAAACTATTGTCTGCTCAAAAGTACTCCCGGTATCGGCGGCTTCGTGGGCATAACAACAACCCCATTCGGTCCCCGGCGCCCCTTACACACTTATGCAAGCCATACGGGTATTCCCTGCTGTGGAAATAACCTATCCCGCTTAGATCTTACGTCGTTTCCGTTATCCCGGGATATTTGTTGAGATTTCGGAAGCCAGGCAGGGCAACACGGCTTATTTAGGCTACCCGTAGGGTGGCTAAGTTTACGTTTAGCACAACGGCAGCTTGGGATTGATATTGTTGCTGATTTGCTTTGGGCTTTTTTGATAAACATGCCAGCAGGATGTTATAATCAATGTATTTACCTTTTTTCATGACTTTAGTTTTTGTGTGATGAATGATAAGGCAAAGTAACTGCAGACAGCGATTTTGTACAATCGCACATTGATGTGAAAAAGGCATAAAAATGCAGCCTGTTATGTGGTGACAGGTCACATATCGTGGTGAATAAGCGGTAGCCGGGATAAAAAGTTTTGGCCACAGCGCTAAAAAGCCGGGGCATCCGCCGTGCAAAAAAAAAGGAAATTTTAATGGTATGAATTCCATTTTTTATTTTCTACTTTACAACCCTAAAATCGTTCTCATGAACGGGTCATTACCGCAACTTGCTGATGTGATTATGAAGGTGAGACAACTGCAGGAACTCACACCCGAAGAGGAATTCGTATACCTTGTTTTCATCGAAGAAGTGCCGGAAAACCTGGCTAAAGAAATGATAGCAGAAAAAATTAAGGGAGACCACGCAAAGCAGACTGGTTGAGTAATATTGCCATGGGCAAATAGAATTATCACCGTAAGCACTACTTAACAATTTATTTATTCTTTCACCTGTGCAGCACTGGATATTTCAATGCCTGGTCCCTATCATGCTACATACCGTGCCGCCATAGAAAATATCTGTAAAAGGTATCTTGCCCGGTCCGGATCATTTGGCAAAAACCCGGGGGAACTGTGCCTTAGCCTCCGCTCTTACTTTACGGTATAATGTGAATGAGGTTAGTTTGATCAGGATGCCAATGGTGAGTAGCAATGTAAAAACCAGCGGTGACAGATCTACATATAAAAAGGCCACCATAAATTCAAAAGTAAAGGTTAGGGAAACATAACCGGAACCATTTTGCAATAGAAGCAGTTGTTTTTGCAAACGGACGTCCTTTACCACGTAGATCAACAATGCCAAACTGATGAAAAAGTAGATGGCGAGGAATATTTCAGTAAGGATACCCGCATTTACAGATAGTGAAAGCGTATACACGGCAGATACTATCGCTAAAAAAAGGACGATCCTTGGCCAGCCGAACAGGTCGCGCAACTCACTCCACCACCTTTTTTTTGCAGCCAGTGCCAGTTGGTTTTGGCGTTCTCTTACGATTTGCGCAAACCCGAAAATGCCGAAGCTTTTGTATACTTTATTTAAAGCAGCTTCAAATGATAAGCTGGCATCGGACCGCATTTCGCTTTCGATCACCGAAGCAAGGTGATCTACCATCTCGATCTGGAGGTCATACCAATGCACAAATTTTTTCTCGGTAAACCGGAATAATTGCCCGACTTCCGCATCAGAAAGTTTGAAATCCTTATTAACCTGTTCCATATTTTTAAAGGCTTGGCTTTATGTTCAATAAAAGCTGGATGTCGGTGATAAAACTGGAAAAATCCGCCAGTTTAAACTTCACTTCTTTTTTGCCCGTCTTCGTTAAATGGTAATATTTTCTCGGGCGGTTACCCGTTTGTTCGATAGTAGCCTCGATGAGCCCCTCTGCCTCGAGTTTGTGCAGGGCGGGATACAAGGCACCTTCCGTAAGTTGAATATTCCCGTCGGTGAGTTCCTTCACTTTGCGCGTGATCTCATAACCATACATCCTGTCATTATCACTCAACAGCTTTAACACCACGGTTGTTAAGGTACCCCTGAATAACGGGCTGTTATCTTTCATAGCAATAAATATACATAAGTTTCTTAGGTATACAAATATTCCCATCTGAAATTTACAAACAGGGGCTGGGTTACCGGCTTATTTTCTAAAATGGTAGGGCCACAAATTCCCGGGATGGAAACAAATAATCCGGTATTTTTACAACGAGATAATTACCCTATGCCACAAGAAATTTATGCGGAAGCCAATAAAATCTGGAACCGCTTTACCCGCGAAGCGAAAGATAAAGAATTTACTTTTTCCCTCCAGGTGTATAAGACCTTATTATCGATCTTCCATATCGGGCCATATTATTATTATGTTTTTAATGTAAAGAACAGTGCCTTTGATGTGGTGAGCGGGGAGATCTCCGACGTACTGGGCTATGATCCTGCAGCAGTAGACGTACCGTTTCTCCTGGGGATGATACACCCGGAGGACCAACCCTTTTTCCTGAACTTTGAATATAAAGTCACCGAGTTTTTTTCTGCACTTAAACCTGGGCAACGGCTCAATTATAAAGTGAGCTATGACTACCGCATCAAAAAAAAAGATGGAACTTATATCCGGATCCTGCAGCAGGTACTCACCATTCAACTGGATGAAGAGAAAAGGGTATTAAGAACACTCGGCATACATACGGACATTTCCCATTTAAAACCATCGGGCCAACCGGTATTATCTTTTATAGGATTAAACGGGGAACCCTCTTTTATGAATGTGGATGTGAAAAAGGTTTTTGCAGCTTCTCCTTTTTTTCTCACCCTCCGCGAAAGGGAGATCCTGGCGTTGTTGCTGCAGGGCAAAAACACCCTTGAGATCGGCAAAGAACTTTTTATCAGTGCCCACACCGTGAATACCCACCGGAGAAATCTCCGGGCCAAAACAGGTTGCAAAAATACCGTCTCGTTACTGTCTGAAGCGGTGGCCAAAGGTTGGCTGTAAACTTTTAAAGGCCGTTATTGCGGCCGGTGTTTGTGTTTCCTGCATTTGTCACTGCAATATTTTACGCTACCCCATACCCGTTCCCACTTTTTGCGCCAGGTGAAGGGGCGTTTACACACTATACAGATCTTAGTAGGAAAAAATTCCTTTTTGGCAGCACCCAAGTATACTAGTTGTTATGATGAATGGGAATTCGATTTAACGGATGGTTTAGCGTATGGCAGGCGGCCAATTGGTTGAGAAACAAAATAAGCATCCAGCCCCTGGCTGATCAAAACTGCTGCCGCGGATAAATTAACAAACCCGTCAGGGCCTACCATCTGGTCATTGATGTGCACCTGCGTTATCCTTCCCACGATCAGTGCTGTACCATTCAGGGGTATGAGTATTTTATCCTCCAGGCGCATCGCGATCTTTACCACGGCGTCCGCTACAAATGGAGCATAGCAGGAAGGATCGTAAACTGCCTCAAAGCCAACCTGCTCAAATTCTGAAATGCCTTTCTCATAACGGGCAGAAGTCTGATGTGCCATTTGATAAAAAGCTGCCGTTATATAATTTAAAGTATAGGCTTTCGTTTCCATTATATTTTGCAGTGTATCTCTTTGCACATTACCGGGCCTGGTGATCAGGCCCAATAGGGCTGGATCAGCGCCCAGGTGGATAAGCGAATTAAATATGGCGAGGTTGGTCTCCCCTCCCGCTGCCTTCGTGCCCACTAAAACGGCCTGTCGAAAGCCGGCCAGCGAATTCACAAAGGCTGTTCTGTACCGCTGCTCAAATTGCCCGATATCCTCCTGGTTTACGATCATATTTTCAGTTTTTTTATAATGTTTTTTCTTTACCTGCTTTATCGTTTGCTTATCTTATTCATTGAAATGGTTTTTTGCAGGCTGCACTTAAAACGGGTGATATCCCGGTTTCGTTTTTGTGCATGTTTATGACTAACCCCGCTATTCACCCTCTTTCGCCATAAATTAAAACTGCTGCGTTTTAATTCCCTCCTCATTAACCGGATTACAGCAGCCTCTGCAAAACCGAATTGGATTTGGATGGCTTCAAAAGGAGTTCTGTCCTCCCATGCCATTTCGATGATCCTGTCGATATCTTTTTGTTCCATTGAAAAATGATTAATCGGCGGGTGAATTGTGGCAGCCCAACCGCCTTAAATGTTTATCGTGATCTTACCTAACAACAAAGGGATGCAGTTGTTTAATGATACCCGATCAATCCATTGGGATGGCTGGTTTATTAAAGCGCGATGAAGACTTAAAGTTTTTTGTTCGCATGGGCTACTTTGCCAGATCCGTGAGAATGGCGCCTGCGGGACCGGGTTCCCTGAAAGCTGAGCATCCTATTTTCACCGGTTTTTACCGGGAGCTTTCA
>JAKFCK010000353.1:0-4294 GCA_036676685.1 Chitinophagaceae bacterium
GTTGTTGAATTCTTCCTCGGTGTTCAAACGTCCAAACGTACGTACCGTAAGTTCGGTATCATTACCTGAAATTTTTCCTGAAGGCAATTCTACGTTCTCACGCAGCAAAGCGGCCTGCACATCGGCTGGTGTTAAGTTATAAGCAGTAAGTTGATCAGGGTTGAACCAGATGCGCATGGCATACCTTTTTTCGCCCCAGATATTGATACCACTTACACCTTGAATGGTTTGAACACGTTCCACCAAAACATTATTCGCCCACTCAGAAATTTCTAACTGGTTGCGGGTATTGCTCTGCACCGTCATGGCTAAAATGGGGTCAGAAGTTGCATCTGCTTTTGAAACCACCGGTGGTGCTTCCAGGTCATCGGGGAGGGAGCGGGTAGCTTGCGAAACCTTATCACGAACATCATTTGCCGCTGCTTCCAGGTCTACACCTAATTCAAATTCCACATTAATGTTACTGGAACCTGCATTGCTGCTTGAAGTAATATTTTTTATACCCGCAATACCATTAATGGCTTTTTCAAGCGGTTCGGTAATCTGGGTTTCAATGATATCGGGGTTGGCACCACCATAAGAAGTTCGAACGGAGATATTGGGTGGATCGATCGCGGGGTAATCGCGAACGCCTAAAAATTTAAATCCAATTAAACCAAATACAATAATGATGATGTTCAACACTATTGCTAAAACGGGTCTTTTTAAACTAAGCTCTGATATATTCATAACACCTAACCCCAGCCTTCCCTGGTGCAGAGAAGAAGATTTAGTTCAATTAATAAAAGATTCTATTGATTACAATGCTGTTTTTCCTTCAACCGAAGATGTGGCAGCATTGTTCGTGATGTTTTTAATAGAAACCTTCGCATCTGGTTTTAATCCAAGCAAACCGGTAACAATAATGGTGTCGCCTTTCGCCAGTCCGCTAATAATTTCTATGTTGGAAGAATCCCTGGCGCCGGTTTCCACGTCTACAAATTGTGCCGTACCATTTCTGTATACGTAAACTTTTTTGCCACGGGCCTGCGGGATGATGGCCTGCGTAGGTATCATCATAGCCGCTTCATTTGGTGCAAAGGCCAGCTTTACTTGTGCAAAACCGCCAGGCACCAACCCGGTTGCATCTCCTTTTACCAGTGCCCTGATGGTTAAACTGCGTGTGGCTTCTGATATGCCGGACTCGGTGGCCATCACAACAGCGGTATAAGCCCTTTCGCTTCCTGCAACATTAAAATTTACGTATTGTCCTTTCTTTATAAGGCTTGTATATTTTTCCGGTACATTAAAATCTATTCTAAGTCCTGAAGTTTTTTGAATGGTGGTAAGAATGCTTGCAGGTGTTACATAAGCACCGGTGCTGACTTCTTTTAAACCAAGCTTGCCACTAAATGGTGCCCTTACAACTGTACGTGCAATTTCTGTTTGAATGATGGAAAGATCGGCACGGATGTTACTTACCTGTAAAGCGGTAACATCATAGTCTTGTTTGCTGATACCGCCAATTTTTTGCAACTGGTTATAACGATCCTCGGTGAGTTGTGCTTGTTTTAGTTGCACCTGTAATTTGCGTTTTTGCGCTTGCAGGTCACCGTCATAAAGTTTGGCAAGTACGGCACCTTTATTTACGTATGCGCCTTCCCTGATATTTAAAGAAACAATTCTACCTGATACTTCCGGGTGGATCTCCGTGGATTCATCTGCAACGATAGTCCCGGGAATGGTGATCGATTCATTTAAAACTTGTGTTTGAACAATGTAACCATCCACTTTTGCCGGCGGCCGCGGACCTGCTTTTTGTTGCTGCGCCGCTTCTTTTTTACGTTCACTGTTACAAGCCGGGATAACTGCTATGAAAAATAAAACAGGAAATAATAACCGGTAAAAACTCATTCTTGATTCAATTGGTGTTAGAACTTCAAAAGTAGCCAGTTATAAAAGAAAAATTCCTTAAAAACGAAAGCTTCTCATTTTCATTAACATTAATTAACCCAAATGAAGGATAAGCGGTTGATAAGATGGATAAACTAGGAAATGACCGTTAGTGTTTGTTTTATTTTATTTGCTTTATGAACCAGGTCCTGCTTTTCATTGCTTAAAATAGTGATGTGGCCCATTTTTCTTCCTGGTCTTGTTTCGGCCTTGCCGTATAAGTGCACAAAGGCATTGTCAATTTGCAGTACTTCATTTAAGCCTTCATACTTTACCTCGCCGCTGTAACCTTCGCTGCCAATGATGTTGACCATCACCGATGAAAGGATGGCTTTGGTATTACCCAAAGGGTAGCCAAGAATAATGCGCCAAAGCATATCGAACTGCGAACTGAAATGGGCTTCTATGGTATGATGACCGCTGTTGTGCACCCGGGGCGCCGTTTCATTGATCAATACTTCATCTTGCTCATTCACAAATAGTTCCACCGCAAATAAACCGGGCGAATTAAAGTTGCGCACCACCGCTACAGAGATCGCTTCTATTTTCCACAAAGTTTTGGGTTGGATATCTGCCGGGCAAATCTGGTAATCCAATTGGTTCAGGTCTTTATTAAAAACCATTTCTACCGGCGGGTAAAGTGCCGTCTTACCGTTTTGATCGATGGCCACAATTTGTGCGATCTCTTTCTTCACCTTTACTTGCTTTTCTAAAATACTCTTTCCTTCAAATCCTTTATCAATATCGGCCGCGATGGTTAAAAGCTGTACGCCCCTGCCATCGTACCCGCCTTCGGCCAACTTATGTACAGCAGGCAGGTAAGCATGGTTTTGTTTCAGTTCTGCCAGGCTGTTGGTGATGATGAAATCCGCAGTGGGTAATCCCTGGGCCTGGTAATATTCTTTTTGAAGAATTTTATTTTTAATGGTGCGCAGTACAGAGGGCTTCGGGTAAACCTTTACGCCTTCTGCCTCCAGCTTGTCGAGTGCTTCGATGTTTACATTTTCAATTTCTATGGTGATGGCATCTAGTCCTTTACCGAAATGATAAACGGCATCAAAATCTTTAATATCCCCTTTTACAAAATGACCGCATAAGTAAGCCGCCGGGCAATGTTCATCGTTTTCAAGAATATGGGTTTCAACAGGATAATTTGCTGCGGCCTGCAATAACATTCGCCCCAACTGACCGCCACCTAAAATGCCAACTTTTAACATGTGGCAAATGTAAAGAGATGGAATTTTAAAAATGTGAAAAAGACGGATCCCAAAAGGTGCAGTGAATCCTTTTTTGAAAATGGGTGAACCAGTAGGTAGCTGATATGAGTAAATAATTTTATGGGATTCTGCATTTAAGGCGAAATGGAATTGTTTAACTTGTATCAGAAATACCCAAGTATTGCTTCATGTCCCAGTCACGCCAACTTGCCGCCATCATGTTTGCCGATATCGTCGGGTACACCGCCATTATGCAGGAAGACGAATCGAAGGCCTCCTTGCTTCGAAATAAATTACAAAAAAAGCTGGAGGAGGAAGTAGCCAGCCACCAGGGCATGATCCTGCAGTTTATGGGTGATGGCGCCATGTGCAGGTTTGCCAGCAGTACCGAAGCGGTGAGGGCGGCACTTGCGTTACAACTTGAAATGCAGGCACCACCCACCGTACCCCTTCGCATTGGCATGCACACCGGCGATGTACTCACAGATGGAAATACCGTGTATGGCGATGGGGTGAACATTGCTTCGCGGTTAGAAACATTCGCAGTACCCGGCAGCATTTTTATTTCTGGAAAAGTGTACGACGATATTAAAAATCAAAAAGACCTGCAAGCAATTTCGCTAGGCAGGTTTGCTTTGAAAAATGTAAAGACCCCCGTTGAAATATTTGCCATCAGCAATCCCGGGTTAAAAATCCCCGATGCCAGTGCATTGCAAGGCAAGGGTGAAAAAGTACAACTGCAGTGCATGCTGGTTTTGCCTTTTATCAATATGAGCAACGACCCCGAACAGGAATTTTTCAGCGATGGCCTGACCGAAGAATTGATCGCCTCCCTGGCAAAACTTAAAAATATAAAAGTGATCTCGCGGACCACTTCCATGAAATACAAGGGCACCAATAAAGACGTTAAGTTAATAGGACAGGAGACAGGTGCAGATTACATCATGGAAGGCAGTGTGCGGAAGCAGGGAAACAACCTGCGTATTACAGCGCAATTTGTAGATGCGTTGCGTGACATCCATATCTGGTCGGAGACCTACCGGGGAACAATAGACGATATTTTTGACATTCAGGAAATGGTTTCCTGCAAGATCGTGGAAGCTTTAAAAATTGAACTTTCCAAAGACGAACAAAAGATCCTGCAA
>JAKFCK010000354.1:0-4833 GCA_036676685.1 Chitinophagaceae bacterium
CACCCAGCTTTCCCAGTATTTCACCAGCTGTTCGCTGGTCATTTCTTTGCCGTCACTTTTATGAAAAACGTATTTTTTCTTTTTGGCATCCCAGAGTTCACTGTTCGCTGCATCCATAGCGATCATCACCTGGCTGCCTGTTTTATACCCCGCGGCCTGGATAGCGGTGAGTACAGTTTCAATAGCTTCCTCATTACTTTGGATATTTGGTGCAAAACCACCTTCGTCTCCAACGTTTGTGCTAAATCCTTTTTTCTTCAACACAGTTTTCAGTGTGTGAAAAATATCTACTCCCCAGCGTAATCCTTCGCTGAAAGAAGAAGCGCCCACGGGCATTACCATAAATTCCTGGAAATCGATCTTGTTGTCAGCATGAGCACCGCCATTCAGGATATTCATCATGGGAATCGGTAACACTTTGGCATTGGTGCCACCGATATAACGGTGAAGTGGAAGGTCTGCTTCCAGTGCAGCTGCTTTTGCTACCGCAAGGCTGATGGCCAGCATCGCATTTGCACCTAACTTTCCCTTGTTTTCGGTTCCGTCCAGGGCGATCATCATGGCATCGATACCTGCCTGGTCAGTAACATCCCAACCCAGTAAGGCATCGGCCAGCACTGTGTTCACATTTTTTACCGCTTTCAGGACTGATTTCCCCCCGTACAATTTTTTATTGTTATCCCTGAGTTCTACTGCTTCATGGATCCCTGTGCTGGCACCACTAGGTACCGCCGCACGGCCAATATTTTCGTTTTCCGTGAGAATATCTACTTCGATAGTTGGATTTCCGCGGCTATCTAAAATCTGGCGGGCATTGATGGAAGCTATGTAGCTCATAATGGGGGTTGTTTTAGTTAAAAAAAATATTGATGGATGGTACCAAAAGCAGCCTGTCGAATGAAAGCAGTATAATGCCTGTAAATAAACGGGCAAATGATGGCTGACATCTGACGCCTGGCTGCATTCGGGAGCACAAAGAAACAAACTTTACAATAGGGAACAAAATGAAAAATCAGTCCGTAAGCGATTTGAAAACATTCTCAAGGTTACGGGATTCGCTTTTCAGGGAAACGATGTTTAGGTTTTTTTCCAGGCTAATCTGCATCAGCTGCTTTTTTACAGCTTCTGCATTGGCACACTGTAAACTGTAAACCTGCTCACCGGAGGATTCAATTTTAGTTACACCTTGCAGCGTGTTCATCCAGTCCGGGTTTACGGTTTCTTTAAACTCCACTACTACACTTTGATCAGGACCGCTGTTTTGTTTAAGCTTACTCAACCTGTCGTCTGCAACGATATTGCCCTTGTTGATGATGATAACCCGGTCACAAAGGGCTTCTACTTCCTGCATGATATGAGAAGAGAACAAGATTGTTTTTTCCAGGGCAAGTGTTTTGATCACATTCCTGATCTCTACGATCTGGTTGGGATCCAGCCCGCTGGTTGGTTCATCCAGGATGAGTACATCCGGGTTGTGTACCAGTGCGGCGGCTAATCCTACCCGTTGCTTGTAACCTTTGCTTAGCTGGCCAATCTTTTTGTGGGCTTCCAGGCTAAGTCCCACGGTTTTTATCACAGCCGCGATATTTTCTTTTGGGTCTTTTATTTCATGCACATTGGCTATGAACTGCAGGTATTCACGCACGTACATATCCATGTACAGCGGGTTGGCTTCAGGCAGGTAACCTATCTTTTTTTTTGTTTCTGTATTTTGTTCATTGGCAGTGATCCCGCAAACCCGGATATCTCCCGCATCAGGAGCAAGATATCCCGTGATCATTTTCATGGTCGTGCTTTTGCCGGCGCCATTGGGTCCCAGGAAACCCACAATTTCACCCTGCCCCACAGTAAAAGAGATATTGTTAACTGCTTTTTGCGCCCCGTAATTTTTTGACAGATTCGTTACTGAAATAGACACTTATCGGGTTTATAATGTTTTAATACCTTAACCTTCCTGCTTTGGCGGTTGGTTGGGATTTCTTGGTCTCTGCGGCCCCCGGTTCTGCGGCGGGCGTTGAGGCCTGGCCTGCTGTTGCTGGCCCCCTGCCTGCGCTGGCCTCGGTGCACGTTGAGGGCGGTTACCGGGTTGTTGGCCCGGCCGATTGGGTTGTTGTCCTTTTGCCTGCTGCTGCTGCTGGGGATTCCGTTGCTGCTGTGGACGCTCCTGCTGTGGGCGCTCCTGCCTTGCTCCTTCACGTCCCTGTCTTTCCTGGTTTTGTGGACCGGTTCTCTGCTGGCCACGAGGCTGCTGGCCCCTGGGGCCTTGTGGCTGGCCGCGTTCCCTGTCCCTGCGTTTGCGGCTGTTTTTTTCAAGGCTGTTCAGGCTGATCTGGCCTACTATATCTGCATATTCAGGCTCTACTTCTTTAGGTTTACCCGTGATCACTTCGGCAGTTTCCAGCACCTCCGGTTTTATACCTTCCCGGTTTTGTGCCTTTATTTTTTTTACCATATCAATAGCCAGCGGGTATTGTTTGTTGCTATCAGCCATGGTATACCACATCAGGTTGCGAAAAATATCTTTTTTTACAAGAAATGCACGACCCTTTGCGGTTTCCAGCATGTCTGCGTCTGTTGGAAAAAACTGCAGGGCATCCATATAGGTGTCCAACTCATAGTTGAGGCAACACTTCAGCCGCCCGCACTGTCCACTCAACTTGGTTTGGTTGATACTTAAATTCTGGTAACGTGCGGCATTAGTGTTCACGCTTTTAAAATCGGTAAGCCAGGTGCTGCAACAAAGTTCCCTGCCACAACTGCCGATTCCGCCTACTTTACCTGCTTCCTGCCGGGCACCTATCTGGCGCATTTCCACCTTTACTTTAAACTCGCCGGCGTATAACTTTATCAGCTCACGAAAATCTACCCGGTCATCTGCGATATAAAAGAAGGTGGCTTTTCTGCCATCTGCCTGCACTTCGACTTCTGCCATTTTTAGTTCAAGCTTAAGCTGGCGGGCCATAGCGCGGCTACGGATCAGTACCTGCTTTTCCCGGGCTTTATTTTCTCTCATTTTCGCCAGGTCAGTCTCCGTTGAGCGGCGCAGGATCTTTTTAATATCAGCGCTGTTTTCATCTATCCGGTGTTTTTTAAGCTGGAGCCTTACCAGTTCACCGGTAAGATTTACCATACCCACATCAAAACCGGTAACACCTTCCAGGGTTACCATTTCCCCTTTTTCGTAATATTGAAGGGAGGTATTTTTAAAATAATCCTTGCGGCTACCGTTATTAAAGCTCACTTCTACCACGCGGCAACTGCTTTCAGGATCACTGAAAGGAAGATTAGCCAGCCAATCGTGTACATTCATCCGGTTACAACCGCCACTGGCACAACTGCCATGGCTTTTACAACCACCTGGCGCTCCGTCTTTGGAGGTGCCGCAACTTCCACAACCCATATCTTAAATTTTTAAGCATCGTTATAAATAAATACCAGGAAACAAGCTGATGTGCTGAAACCGATCCCGATCGCTGTCGGTATAGTTTCACTCACCTGTGCTTTTTTAGCTGCATTCTGCAATGCCGTGCAAGAGTGCGACGCAGGAAAAGTTGAATATAGTGCCTTAAACCCTGTTAATAGCATACAGCAAACTTTACCGTTAACCTGCGCAAAGCCAAGTTTCCTCATTGCATCAAAATTACTGATTTGTTGCTAATTATGTGGTACAACTTAATGGTGAGGGCATGGAAGAGCATTTTGGCGTTGGCGTTGCGTTCAATAAAGTAGATGGCCTGGTCCAGTTCATTTACAATCGCTTCCTGCTGCTCCAGGCTGCACAGTTTATTAAAACGAAGGGCAAAATCGCTTAATGATCCTTCACCCGCGGAGCCATATGGCGAAACAAGCCTGAGTTTGATAGCTGTTTCCATCAGGTGAATAAAATACACCAGGAACTGTTTCTGTTTTTCCCTGCCGATCTTGCTGATCTCATCAATCCACTTCACCTGGGCTGCCGGGCCGGTCTTAATTATACTGTTGAGCCAGTCCCGGAGAAATACTTCCCAGTCGTCGTCCGCATGGGCGAGCTGCTCCAATGCTTCGTTGTAGTTACCATTGCTGATCGCCGCTATCTGTTCTGCTTTTTTTACAGATAACCCTTCCTGTAATTCCAGTGCTGCTTCAATATCGCGCCGCGCCAGGGGAGGGATCCTGATCAGTTGCGTGCGGCTGAGAATGGTAGGCAGAATTGCTGCTTCATTTTCTGCCACAAAAAGGAACAAGGTCTCCGGGGGCGGTTCTTCAATGAGTTTGAGCAATTTATTCCCTTCTTTACCCAGCATTTCAGGCATCCACATGATCAGGATCTTATAACCGGCCTCAAAACTTTTAAGGCTCATCTTCCTGGTGATTTCGTTGCATTCCTGGGCAGTTATATTCCCCTGCTTGTTTTCTGCATCGATAAACTGCAGCCAGCTGTAACTGTTGCCATAGGGATGTTTTTCCAGAAACTCCCTCCACTCCGTCATATAATCAGTACTCACCGGTTTATCGCCGCTTTTTTTAGGGATCACGGGATAAGAAAAATGAATATCGGGGTGAACCATTTTAGTCGCTTTCTGGCAGGAAGGACACTCCCCGCAGGAATCCGCGAAGGTTTCCGGCTTGCCGGGGACAGTTGTTGGAGGCTCCACCGGTTCGGCGTCGCCAAACAGCGAGGGCCCTGCCAACTCTTTCCTGGCGCCGGTTAATGGTTTTCCATTTACTCTCTCGCATACCACGTACTGGGCCATGGCCCTGGCCAGGGATAAGGCGCCGGATCCTTCCCGTCCCAGGAACAACAAAGCATGGCTCAGCCGGTTTTGTTGCACCATGTGCATTAGCTGCTCCTTG
>JAKFCK010000355.1:0-6000 GCA_036676685.1 Chitinophagaceae bacterium
GCCCATGCTGATGATATCATCATCAGGGTGAGGGGAGAAGATCAGCGATACCTTGGGAAAGGGTTCATGTCTTTCAGGATGAGATAACCTTTTCTCCGTAGGTTTCCCGCCGGGCCAGCCAGTGATACTGTCGCGAAGCAGGTAGAAAACCTGCAGGTTCAGCTCATATGCATCTCCTTTTTCAGTCAGAAGGTCGTTTAACCCGTTGTCATTATAATCATTGTTCGTAAGGCTTAATACCGGTTTGTTCAACTTAAGCGCAAGGTTGATGACTGCACGTTTAATCATCGCCGTCGTCCACTCGCATTCCCCTGTGAGCCATGGGTACTTGATGCGGGTAAGGTCAGAAGCCGCTGCATCATCCAGGATGAAAACACAATTGTCGTGTGTTTGCAGCAGGGAGGCCGGGATATCTTCCGTTACTTCCTTTTCAATTGCTTTCCGGATCACGGGTGCCTTTGCCTGGCCCCATGCCATCAGCACAATTTTTTTGGATTTCAGGATAGTGCTGATGCCCATCGTAATGGCCATTCTCGGCACCTGGCTCATGTTGCCAAACTCGTAAGAGTTGGCCAGGCGTGTGCTGTTGTCAAGGGTCACCAACCTGGTTTTACTGTAGATGGCACTGCCCGGTTCGTTGAAACCGATATGCCCGTTCTGCCCTATACCCAATATCTGGATATCCAGGCCGCCCGCATCTTCAATTTGCTGCTCGTATTCCCGGCAATGTTCCTTTACCTTTTCCTTTTCTATTGTTCCATCGGGCAGGTGATAATTGTTGGGATCTATGTCCGTATGCTCAAACAAATATTTCCGCATGAAGTAATGATAGCTCTGCAGCGCATCTTTATCCATCGGGTAATATTGGTCAAGATTAAATGTGATCACGTTTTTAAAGCTTAGCCCTTCCAACTGGTGCATGCGCACAAGCTCTGCGTAAAGTGATTTTGGTGTGGACCCCGTCGCCAGCCCGATGACAGCTTTTTGCCCGGCTGCATTTTTTTCGTGGATCAGCGCAGCGATCATCCTTGCAACGTACACTGAGCCGTCCTGTGGTGATGGAAAAATTTTAACGGGTATTTTTTCTAATGAATCTGTAAGATCAATTTTTGTCATAATAGTTGGCTGTTGCATCTAATAAAGGGGAGGGATAAAATTAGTCTTTTATTTTTTTTGAACCAAACTGCAACGCAGGCCCGGGCTTAGGTGGCGTCGCACACTTGTACGGCATCTCTAGATGGAGCAAGAGCGGGCGTATCCTGTGAAATCCTTACAGGGATTGGGTTTGACATTGTAATGTGTTCATTAAAAATTAACCCCCGCATCATTTTATTCAACAGCCAGGCACCCGGTGCAACCGTTTGCCTTAATTTTCGCAGTGGTATCTGGCCCTTGCAATTATTTAACCAGGGAAGGACATCTCGTTTTTTTTTGATGGTGTAACTTGAAGGTTTAATGAATGGCCTGACACCTTAGAAAATTAGGTCAACTATTTGTTTCCTTAACCGGAGTGTCCCCAACATACAATCTTGCTCTGTAAGCCCTGTAAGTTCAAATAATTTTGTTTTATTGCAAAAGTTGCCATCCCTCAATCCCGCATAGTCAGCCCATGAAGAAAATTGCCAGTCTTTCAAATCCCTTACAAGGTTTGCTTTAAGTGGGTTTTGATGGATATAAAAAAAACAGGTGATGAGATAGTCTGTTACATTGAAAAATTGCAATGAATCCGGGGTTCCACCTATCCATTTTGCTTTTGTCTTTTTCTGAAAAAGGTTACCAGTAGTTTGGTTCTGAATATTTATGGCTTTTGTATATGAACTCAAAGTTTTTCCAATGGTTTTGGAAAGGTTCTGAAGGTTCGATGACTTCCCCCCGATTGACAATTCTTTACAGCCTTCGGCGTTTGGAATGATCATAAGATGAAAATGATTTGGCATGAGGCAATAACATAAAATTTCACAGAATGGGCCCCATTCGCTTTTTACCTTCTTCAACAAGAAAAGATAGTTTTCTGAATTAAAAAAGATACGTTGTTTATCATTGCCCCTGTTGTAGATATGATAAACTTCTCCTTCTTCAAAATGCATATGGATTAATTTCTATAAAATTAATATCGGGAAAGGAATATATCCCGGTGAATAACACCCTTGTTGAAGGTGAATTTTCCTTGCCGGGCAAGGTGTCTGGCCATTACAATAATTTAACCAGGGAAGAAACTTATTTTTTCTGGGTTGTAAAACTTGAAGGCTTCATTGAATGGCCTGACACCTGGCCGCGCTGGGGGAAGGTGTCTGGCCATTTCAATAATTTAACCAGGGAAGAAACTTATTTTTTCTGGGTTGTATAACGAAGGTTTCATTGAATGGCCTGACACCTGGCCGCGCTGGGGCAAGGTGTCTGGCCATTTCAATAATTTAACAATGGAAGAATATTATCTTTTCCGCTTCGTATAGGTTGGAGGCTTCATTGAATGGCCTGACACCCGGGGGCTTCACTTCACCTCAATCTCATCTACAAACAGCCATGCAGGGTTGCCTGCGCCCGGTTTACCGGAACCTATGGAACCCATGTTTTTTGCAAGTACTTTGATGAAACGCGCTTTCACTGGTTTTTTTGTTTCGTATAACAAATGTCTTTTACCCTTCGGCACAATCACCGTCTCCAGGAGCGTAAAATCGGTGCCGTTTTCGCTGGCGTAAAATGAAACAGATGTTGGGCGGTATATCCAGCTGCCCGTCTGTTCCAAAACATGTAAAATGATGCTGTTCACGGGTTGAACCTGTTCAAGGTCTATGGTGGCTTCCATATCTTTCCCTGCAAAGCCGAGGAACTCACGGGATCGGGTAAGTGCTTTTTCGTTTTGCACACCATTCACTAATGTAAACGGGCCATCACCGGGAAATCCCTTGCTCGCTTCGTTAGCAAGCACTATCTTTTTACCGGTGGCTTTATTGAAATGAAATTTTTGAGACAGGGTCGTTCCTTTAAAATTTGCGGCGGCTACAAAGGTCTTATCCGTTATTAATTGTGGCCCGGTGTAAACCCATACGCTGTCAGCATTATTTACTTTCACCAGGATGGGTTCGTTCACCGTGGATTCCAGCTTCCATAAAAGGCCGGTAAAATTTTCCGTGGGTAAAACGGTGGCTTTGAGTTCATAAAAAGCTTTGCTGTAATTAATTTTTTGCTGATCCAATCTTTTGAAGATACCGGGCAACCTGCTTTCGAAATCTTTCCAGTTTCTCTTTTCCTTGGGGCTCCATAAAACTTCGCTGAGCGCCGTAATGCGGGGAAATATCATGTATTCTACTTTGGCCGGGTTTTTTATGTATTCCGTCCACAGGTTAGCCTGCGCTCCAAGAATATATTTAGCTTTTTCATTTGCTAACTTAGCAGGTATTGGTTCATAACTATATACTTCTTCCAATGGCGTATAGTTGCCGATCGTAACACTGTCTTCATTCGTGCTTTGGCTGTGATCAAAGTACATCCAATTCCCCGGTGTCATTATCACATCATGTTTTTCTGTGGCGGCTTTGATGCCACCCTCTTCCCCACGCCAGCTCATCACCGTGGCATTGGGAGCAAGCCCGCCTTCAAGGATCTCGTCCCACCCGATGATCTTTTTGCCCTTACTATTGATGTACTTCTCCATGCGTTGAATAAAATAACTCTGCAACCCATGCTCATCCTTCAGCTTTTTTGATCTGATCAGTTGCTGGCAAAATGCAGATCTTTTCCAGGATTCTTTTGGGCATTCGTCCCCACCAATATGAATGTATTTTGATGGAAATAATAGCATCACTTCATCCACAACATCTTCCAAAAAGTTAAAAGTATATTCTGTCGGGGCGAATACATCTTCAAACACACCCCATGTTTGTTGCACCTGTTTTCCCTTACGGCTGCCAGCCCATGGCGTACTCTCCAGTATTTTTGTACTTTCCAGGGGGAAACAACTTAGTTGCGGGTATGCAGCAATTGCAGCCGAGGCGTGGCCCGGCATTTCAATTTCCGGGATCACATCAATAAACCTTTCGGCCGCATATTTCACCACCTCTTTAATTTCTTCCTGCGTATAAAAGCCGCCGTAGTAAATACTGTCGTTGCCTGTACCCGGGTAACGTCCAATGATGGTCCCATTCCTATAGCCACCCACCTGCGTGAGTCTGGGATATTTTTTTATTTCAATCCTCCAGCCCTGGTCATCCGTCAGATGCCAGTGAAAAGTATTGAACTTATAAGCCGCCAGGAAATCGATATATTTTTTTATGAATGACACCGGTTGAAAGTGGCGGGCCACATCCAGGTGCATACCACGGTATTTGAAACGCGGAGAGTCTGTAATGGAGAGTTGTGGAATTGTGAGCGGAAAAGCGACCGGCTCCATTCTATCCGACCTGGGGTCACCAAGCTGAAGAAAAGTTTGTATCCCGTAAAATAAACCTGCTTCACTGTTGCCGGTAATCATGATCCGCTTATCACGGATTGTCAGGCTGTAGCCTTCCGGATTCTTATCGGTGTTTTTATCAATTGCAAGCCTGATCCAGGTTGAAATTTTATTTCCTGTTCGCTCTGGTTCTACAGGCACAATGATACCATGCATGCTCAGCAAATTACTTTGCAATAGCGCAGCGTGCTTTGCCAGGCCAGGGTGGCTGACACTTATATATGCATCTGAAGTAATATCAATATTGCCCGAATGCATCGTGAGTTCTGAAGGCATTGGTATTAATACCGGCACTTGTTGGGAATAACTGTTAAGTGTAAACGCCAGTAGAAATAATGTGATGATTCTTTTCATAATTTATTTTAGAATAGGAAGTGTAAAATACGTGCCTGCCGCCCCTGCATAGATTTTTATAGTAGCTTTTTGAAAATCGGTTTCGTTGGCTTTATAAATATCCATAAACTTTTGAGGGTTCCTGTCTGCCAGCGGGAACCAGCTGCTCTGCACCTGTATCATCAGCCTGTGCCCCTTCTTAAACGTATGGGCCACATCAGGCAATTCAAACCTTACCGTCGTTGTTTTATTGGGAACAAATGCTTCCGGAACGGAAAAATTGTTCCTGAATTTTCCCCTCATAATCTCTCCCCGCACCAGCATCTGGTATCCGCCCATTGGATAGTTTTTCCCGTTCCCTTTCACGCTATCCGGATACACAAAATCATCAGGAAAAACGTCGATCAGTTTTACAACAAAGTCTGCGTCGGTGCCGGAGATTGCCGTCACGATATTTGCAATTACAGGCCCTGCAAGAGTAAGGTCTTCCTGCTGCACATCCATCACAAAGCTCATAACGTCGGGCCTCCTTGTAGCAAAGCGCTGGTCATCGGTCATGTATTCCCTTGTTCTGCGGAAGTGAATATCCTCCGTGTAGGGCACAGGTTTAGCGGGGTCACTGGTATATTGGTAACTGGCAGGTGAAACCGCAACAGGGCTGTTAAAGCTGAGGGAACTGTTATTACCAATAAACAACTTTTTCGTTTCTGTATTTTTTGCAGGCCACTGGTCAAATGTTTTCCATTGATTGGCACCGGTGAAAAAGATGGTAGCTTCCGCGATCCCACCTGCACTGCCTTTCCCTTTTAAATAATATTGAAAGAAAGGGATGATAAGGTTTTGTTGATAGTAGGCGGATGTATTTGATGCAAACCGTGCATTGCCCAGGATACTTCCCTCGCCACTCCATTGTCCATGTGACCAGGGACCCATCACAATGCGGTTATTTGTAAGCGGGCTTTGTTTTTCGGTGGCTTTATAACTATTCCATGTCCCCCAGCAATCCTCCGCATCAAATAAGCCGCCCACCCAAAGCATCGCAGGTTTTACATTGTATAAACCTCTCCTGGCATCACGGGCCTGCCACCAATCATCATAGTTGGGGTGTTGCATCACTTCATGCCAGAATTTGATGCTGTCGCCGATCATCCTGCTAAGGTTTTTCAGCGTCCCGGCTCTTAAGTAAAATTCATAATTATCTCTAACCGCTGTGGTAA
>JAKFCK010000356.1:0-3935 GCA_036676685.1 Chitinophagaceae bacterium
ATTATTTTTCAGTTTCGATATAGTGTATGGACAACCTAACACCGACAACCAATTCGCCAAACCTCTCAAAGAAGTCCTCAACGACATTCAAAAAAAATACGGCGTCACCATCAAGTATGTGGATAGTATGGTAGCCAATAAAAACGTTACCTATGCAGACTGGAAATACAGGCCCGATGTGGAAGCAACGCTGGACAATATCCTGAAGCCCCTGGAGTTGAAAGTGAAGAAAGAGAAGGATAAACAATATAAGCTGAGTTATTATGAATATTACCGATGGCCGGTAGAAGAAGGTTGGGCAGAGCTGGACAGGATTGCGGCAAAATATAGCAACCTGGAAGAATGGGAAAAAAGGAAGCGGGACTTAAAGCCCTGCCTTCTTGAGGCCCTGCAATTGGATCATTTGCCTGCTTCGCCCAATACTAAACCTATCCGGGCTAATGCCAGGAAGATGGATGGGTATACAATTGAAAATCTGGCAATAGAAATTTTGCCCGGCGTTTGGGTGAACGGAACATTGTATAAACCCCGCAGATACAAAGGGAAAATTCCCGTGATCCTGCACCCGCAGGGCCATTGGGATAAGCACCGCTACCGCCCCGATGCCCAGTATACTTCTGCGGCGCTTGCCAAAATGGGCGGCATGCTTTTTAACTATGATATGTTTGCCTGGGGCGAGTCTTTACTACAGTTTAAATTTGAAGATCATCGTCGCAGCCTGGCTATGACCTTACAAACACTCGCCAGCATACGCATACTGGATTATTTGCTGGTCCAAAAAGACGCAGATACCAGCCGGGTAGCCATAGTGGGGGGAAGTGGAGGCGGTACCCATGCAGTATTCATGACGGCACTGGATAAACGCATTAAAGTATCTGCGCCTGTAGTCAATCTCTCTTCTTATTTCTATGGCGGTTGCCCCTGCGAAAGCGGTACAAATGTGCATGCCTGCGGTGGCCGAACGAATAACCTGGAAATAGCTGCCATGGCAGCGCCACGTCCGCAACTGGTCGTAAGTGATGGCGGAGATTGGACGGACCGCATGCCTGAACACGATTTTCCTTACCTTCAAAAGATCTATAGCTGGTATGGCAAAAAAAATGACCTGGTAAATGTTCACCTGCCCAACGACAAACATGATTTTGGTTTTAATAAACGTAAGGCTGTATATGATTTTTTTGCAAAACACCTCAGGCTTAATTTGAAAGCCCTTCAAAATGCAACAGGAAACATTATCGATACTGCAATAACCTTAGAGCCAGAAAATGCTTTCTACGTGTTTGGAGATAAAGGAGAAAAATTGCCGGCACATGCCGTAAAAGGATTTGAAATTGTAGAAAGTTTATTTGATCAGGAAATTCGGAAAACCAGATTAAACCGGCGGTATAAGATCGGGTTAATTGATCTAATGTTATTAAAGCGACAGAAGCTGGGTGCTATTACTCTCGCCAGCGAACTTAAAGCGGACGGGGTAGAGGTTGACATGGGAGGACTTGGAAACCGGCCGACATTTGATAACCAGTTATTGATAGATTCTGTACGGAATAAATTTATGCAGGTTGCCAAAGAAAATAATGTGGAAATTTTCTCCCTGGCCATGACAGGGTATTATGCGCAGTCATTCTGCAACAGGGCTGAGTACAAAAAAAGTATTGAAGATTGTATCAGGACAATGCAGTTGATGAACGTAAAAACTGCTTTTCTCCCCCTGGGCGTGCAGTGTGATCTGAAGAAGAATCCAGGAGTTAGAGACGCTGTTATAGCAAGATTGAAGGTTGCCGGGAAATTGGCGCAGGATGCAGGTGTAGTAATAGGAATTGAGACGGCATTGCCTGCAAAAGAAGAGGTACAGCTGCTAAAGGAGATAGGCTCCCCAGCGATTAAAATTTATTTTAATTTCTCCAGCCCTTTAAAGGAAGGACGTGACCTGGTTTCAGAATTGAAAATACTTGGCAAAGACAGGATAGCCATGATTCATGCCAGCAACAAAGACAGTGTTTGGTTGCAAAATGATCCTCAGTTAGATCTCTACAAAGTAAAAAAGACTTTGGATGAAATGGGGTGGAGGGGGTGGTTGGTCATTGAGCGCAGCCGGGATGCGACAAAACCTTCTGATACAAAATACAATTACGGGGCTAATACCGCTTATTTGAAAAAAATATTCCAGTAAAAGAGTCCCTTTTTGATCGTTTATAATCACCCTGATTATAATAAATAAATTCCTTTTTTGAGGTGTTTTAAATAATGCAGTTGTCAAAAATCTGTTTGACAAAAAAACTTCTTTTGTAGAAAATATTAAACAGTAAAATCTGCCATCATTGTAGTTAATAGTTACATTTTTTCCCGGTACCTATAATTCTAAATTTATATTGTTATCACCTTTCAGAGTTAATGAGAGGAATTCTATACCGGATCTAACATATAAATCGATTTGCCATGAGACTTCAAATGCTCGCCATTGGATTATGTCTTTACGTCTCCACTCCAATCCTGGCGCATCCCAATTCTTCAGAAAATCTTTATTCACTTAATGAATTTCAGCAACAAACCGTAACAGGCAAAGTTACAGGGCAGAATGGTGAACCGCTGGAAGGTGTAACCGTTTCCGTTAAAGGAACTAACGTCACTACTGTTACAAAAGCGGATGGCAGTTTTAGTATTGAATTACCCTCCGGTGCATCTACGCTCTTATTTACCTACGTCGGGCTTGAGTTACAAGAGATGAATGTAAGAGGTAGAACAAATGTAAAGGTAGAATTAAAACCGTCGGCGGCTAACCTTGACGATGTAGTTGTGATCGGCTATAGCGTACAGAAAAAAATAAACCTCACAGGGGCTGTTGCAACAGTATCCGGTAAAACCCTTACAGAGCGGCCAGTGCCAAATGTTGGAAACCTTTTGCAGGGAAGGATTGCGGGCCTCCAGGTCACACAGCCTTCCGGAGAACCTGGCAGGGATAATCCTAATTTGTTGATTCGCGGAAGGGGATCATTTGGTGCAGGTAACGCCCCACTTATTTTGATAGATGGTGTGGCAGGCTCCATCGGGAATTTGTCGCCGGATGATATAGAGAATGTAACAGTATTAAAAGATGCAGCATCTGCGGCTATTTACGGCTCCAGGTCTGCCAATGGTGTGATCCTGATCACCACAAAAAAAGGCAGGAGAGGCCCTGCATCTATTAGTTACAGGGTGAATGTAGGGAGGTATATCCCGACAGCGTTACCTGATCTTGTTACCAACTCTGCGGAATATATGGAAATGTATAATGCTGCTGCAATAAGACAAGGGGTAGCTTTCAAATATGCTCAAACAGAAATAGACAAATATAGAGCCGGAACAGATCCCGTGAAGTATCCGAATTTCGATAATATTGATTATTATTTTAACCCCGGGACTGTTACCAACCATAACTTATCCTTATCGGGTGGCAGTGAGAAAAATACTTTTAATATTTCCCTGAGTTATCTTGACCAGGAAGCCATGTTGCCTGGGTACAGTTTCAAAAAATACAACGCCCTTTTAAATTATACCAGCCAGGTGAACAGCAGGATAACTGTCGGCACTTCCATGAACGTTACTTATAAGAACCGGGAGGAGCCGCCATTCACCAGTGAGAACCTTGCTTTGTTGGTATATGCTGCAGGTCCTCTATATGGCCCCTTTTTACCTGACGGAAGCGGGAGGATCGTTTCGAGGGCTTATGACCTGGAAGGCAGGAACAGGAACGTCCAGGAAGCTTTCGCGATGGGAAACCAGAGCACGAAAGAGTATAACATAAATGCACAGGCCTATATAGATATCAAACTTTTAAAAGGACTTACCTGGTCTTCTAAAGTAGCGATCAACTACGTGGATGAATATTATAAAATGTACCAACATCCATATTCAGCGTTTTTATCCCAGGAAATAAATCCTGCTACAAATGATTACAA
>JAKFCK010000357.1:0-1738 GCA_036676685.1 Chitinophagaceae bacterium
AAGGAAGAACTTACGGAAGGAGACCTGGTGTTTTTTAATACAAGGGGTGGTGTGAGCCATGTAGGCGTTTACCTTTATAATGATTATTTTGTACACGCAAGCGTAGGAAACGGGGTTACGATAAGCAGCCTGAATGAGGCTTATTATGCCAGCAAATATATTGGTGCCGGAAGGGCTTTTCCCTCCACAGCCGCGAAATAGTGAAAAATATTTAGGTAATAAAAAAGGTAGCCATGGCTACCTTTTTTATTTATTCCTTCCTGGATGTCACGTAAAAATTCCTGTTTACCGTGAAAGTTTTTCCATCATATCTTTTTGGGACCCGCATTGTTTTCCATTGTGTGGTAGGATATATCCATTTCTCTTTTTTGTTACCGGTACCGGTGACTACTTTTACCGGCATATCAAAACCATCCACACATTTAGTCCACTTGTATTGAATCTTTTTGTCGGAAATTTTATAAGTTAATTCAGGCACCAGGGTAGTTCGCAGGTATTGATCAAATATGCCGGAAAGATTTTTCCCTGTTTTATCAGCAAGGTAAGCTTCAACCTGCGCTGTAGTAACGGTCTGGTGGTAAAAATCTTTATTGAGGCCTCTAAGTATCGTCCTGAATTTTTGGTCATTATTCACCAGCTGTCTGATGATATGAATCATATTGCCTGCTTTATCATACATGTCGCCGCTGCCTTCCTTATTCAGGCCGTAGGTTCCGATAATAGGTTTATCATTGGCAATGTTTCTCCGGGAACCTATAGCATAATCGTTGCCGGCTTCCTGGCCGTAAAAATAGTCTGTGAACAATGTCTCGCTGTAATTGGTAAATCCTTCATGCACCCACATATCTGCAATATCCTTGGTGGTGATATTGTTGGCAAACCATTCGTGCCCGCTTTCATGTATAATTATGAAATCAAACTTTTTCCCCCAGCCACTGCCGGAGCGATCAGTGCCCGAGTAACCGTTCTGGTAGCCGTTACCGTAAGCAATTGCGCTTTGGTGTTCCATTCCAAGGTGAGGGGCTTCCACGAGTTTATAACCATCCTCGTAAAAAGGGTAGGGGCCAAACCAGTGTTCAAATGCCTTCATCATGCGGGGGGCATCTGCAAAATGTTTTTTTGCCTTATCCAGGTTATAGGCCAACACCCAATAATCCATATCGAGTTTCCCCTTTTCTCCGTCATACACTTCTGAAAAATGGCTGTACTTCCCGATATACGGCACAATATTATAACTATTGATCGGGTTTTTAACGGCCCAGGTATACTCAGCTAGCCCATTACCTGCGAGCCTTTTTTGAATCATTCTGCCATTACCTACAGCCGTCAAACTATCGGGAACGATCATACGAAGCACAGCTCCTTCTTCCGGCTCATCACTTTGGTGATCTTTGCAGGGATACCATACACTGGCGCCGAGGCCCTGGCATGCCACACTCATCCAAACGTTGCCGGCTTTATCTTTTTTCCATATCCATCCCCCGTCCCAGGGAGCACGGATAGCCTCCCTTGGTTTGCCGTGGAAAAAAGCCGTAATAGTTGCTGGCCCGAGTTTAATTTTATACATCGCGTTCGGGTCACGCAATTCTACCCAGTACACATTTCCTTCCCTCGATAGTTTTAATGGCACGCCGTTACTGGTCACACTGTCCAGGATCATGGGCTCCTGCAGATCTACCTGCATAAGCTTAGTGCCTTCATCAAAAAACTTAATGATGTTTTTACCTGTTATTGTTTT
>JAKFCK010000358.1:0-1798 GCA_036676685.1 Chitinophagaceae bacterium
AACGGGCATTCATTCATGAATGTTACGGCTGCCATTTCACCCCCCAAATTAAATGGATGGTGGTATTTTATAAATGCTGCAGATGTAAATAGTGACGGCCACATAGATTTTATGCTGGGCAACTATGGAACCAACAGTAAACTGCAGGCTTCCGAACAATCTCCCCTACGGATGTACCTGGCAGACCTTGATGCCAATGGTAATCCCGACCAGTTATTATGTGTAAATAGAAATGGTCGCTACTATCCTTTTCTGGGTAAAGAAGAGTTGGAAAAACAGCTTCCTTTTATAAAAAGGAAATTTTTAGATTACGGGACTGCGGCAGGAAACACCGTGGATAAAATGTTTACTAAAGCAGCGCTGGATACCGCTGGTATTTTTGAGGCATATAATTTACAGTCAGGCATTTTATTAAATGATGGTAAAGGTAAATTTAGCTTTAGCCCTTTTCCTCCCGGGGCTCAAACAGCACCCGTGTTTTCAATATTGCACGCTGATCTTTCCAATGACGGAAAAAAAACATTGCTGGGTGGCGGCAATTTTTATGGCGTGCTGCCCTATGAAGGACGATACGATGCCTCGAATGTATGGGCGCTGCAATGGGGTGAAAAAAACTTGTTCACGGCCGCGCCCGGCATGCGTGGATTTTATTTGCCGGGGGAGGTTCGCGATATTAAAAGAGTTCGTTCGATAAAAGGATCCCGCTATTTTATTGTGGCCAGGAATAATGATTCGTTACGTGTTTTACAATAAACAGGTGCAGTCCTCCTCCTGTGGCAACTGCGCCTAATATACCGGATAAGAAATCTTTGTGATCCATTTGGTTGTATCAGGTGCTGCACACCTGTTTATAACAGATACCTCGTAGGGCATTGCAACTTCCTCCCTGTTATGATCCATAATATATTTTCTCATTTGCTCATGGCCGGCACGTATGGCTGCGGGGCCGCCATAAACAGTGCCTGTTAAGAGTTTTCCCGGGATCATTTTTTTGATAACGAGATTACTATTTGATCCGGGTATTTTATTGACCGGGAAACCCACCATGACCTTATATTTATTATTTTCCCCGGCTTGCGAGACCAGTGTCATAGCAGAATCGGTTATTGATAAACCAGTGCCGGTAAGCTGTTGCCTCAATTCGTTGATCATGTCACAACCCAGGGCAGTGGAAGGGGGCGTAGATACAAACCTGCTGAGCGTGGCAATGAGGGTATCCTTTACCACCGTTTCCGAAATGGTTATACCGTACCAATTTTTTGTATCGCCTGCGTATCGCGTAAACTGGTCCATAACCCGGGAAAAATCTTCTTTTAGTTGCCGGGCTTCCCAATAATGCTGCACCCTGCTCCAGGGCGCTAAACCTGCCGGGATAGCACAATCCCATGATAAAATGGTTGAATCTGTTTTTGCCAGGTCTTGTAACTTAATTTCAATCGGGATGATGTTGTGGTAAGACCTCGCTTCAATAAAAATAGCCGGATAGCTGTTTTTCAAAAAATGATACCTGAATTCCGGATTGGAAGCCTGATTGTTCAACCAGTTTACGGCCTTTTCTCTGTTACTCATCAACGCGTACAGGTCCCGTTCCGATCCTTTAATCTTCAGTTGTTTTGAAACCCGTATGGGTGACGGGATAAACAGGTAGATACCCATGATACTTATTAACAGGACCAGCCCCGGGAGCCAATAAAATCCTCTTAAACTCATCTTGAAGATATTTTATTTTTTAAAGGTACTCCAGGTGAATGAGTAAACATTTTTATTACACTTTGATGTAATGTATTTATTATATTTA
>JAKFCK010000359.1:0-1926 GCA_036676685.1 Chitinophagaceae bacterium
CATTGGCACATTATTAATCGCAGAACCTTTCTTAAAGGATCCCAACTTTATGCGAACCGTGGTGCTGCTCTGCAGGCACCAGGATGAAGAGGGCAGTTTTGGATTTGTTCTCAACAAGCTTTTCCACCAGACCCTGGATGAACTGATACCCGAGCTGGCCGGCTTTGAATGGCCGGTTTTTTTGGGCGGCCCGGTGCAGATGGACACTCTCCATTATATTCACGGGTACCCCGATCTGTTACCTGACAGCCAGGAGGTAACTACCGGTGTGTATTGGGGAGGTGATTTTGAAACATTAAAAGCATTGATGAAAAACAACGAGATTGATGCCGACAAAATAAAATTTTTCCTCGGCTACAGCGGCTGGGAAGCCGGCCAGCTGGACGGTGAGATGAAAGAAAAAAGCTGGATCACGGTGCAGGGCAATATGCAGATTATTTTTGAAACGCCTATGGAAGATATCTGGAAAGCCTGCCTAAAGGAACTCGGGGGCAAATATGAAATGATGATACATTTTCCAACCGATCCCCAGTTGAATTGAAAGGGTTGAAAGTTTAAGGTTCTCCCGCGAGTATGCGAAACAAGGTCAAGGTTTCCTGGGATTTCGCTTTTTGTCCATTTCCCATTTTTATTTTCTTATATATTCCAGGTCATATTCAATAGCCCATGTGCTACCGTTATTTTTTGATATCTCACCCAATTGCCTCACTTTATTTACGCCAAGATTAAAAAAACTGAGTTTTCGGATAGCCATCGTATCCTTTGAAAATACAAAAGGTTTAGTTTGAAAAATGAGTATATTATTTTCCAGTTTTCCTTCAAGGTATGTTGTGCTCCCGCCAACATTATCCACCCATGCCTGTTGCCATTGATTGGTGACGGCATTGTAGGTATTAAAGCTCTTCCCGGCATATGTCAATCCTTTTACAGTGCCCACGCTGGTCCACTCTTCCAGGATAACACAACTGTCTAATATAAGGCTGATTTTGCTGCCCCCCGCTTTTTTACCGTTAAGACCATAGGCATCCCATTCCCCGATCCAAAAATCGAATTGCCTATAAAGAGGATTGCTGGTGCAGGGTGTATTTTGGGCGACCACCTTAGATAACGAGAAGACAGCAATCAACAAAGCAATTTTTTTCATCCGCTTTTTTCTTATTATGACAAAAATAATTCTGAATTAGCTGTCCCGCTTAATATAATACCCAGGAACAGCAACCTTGATTTCGTAGGGTAAATGATAATCTCATTATATTCACTCAAAAATTACCATTGTTATACAGGCTGCTTAAAATTCCGGCTACAATCGCATTCTGGATGTATTGCAGGCAGCTGCGGGTAAATAATAAAAAATTGTTTAAGTCCAGGGGTCCTTTGTTGCTGGCCTGTAATCACCCGAATTCTTTCCTGGACGCCATCATCATCAGTTCATTGTTTAAATGCCCCGTTTACTCACTGGCAAGAGGAGACGCTTTCGCTAACCGTTTTTACTCCTGGATCCTCAGCTCCTTAAAAATGTTCCCGGTGTACCGCACCAGTGAGGGAACAGAAAATATGGAACATAATTACAGCACTTTTGAAGCGTGTAAAAAAATATTTAAAGCGAATGGTATCGTATTAATATTCAGTGAGGGGCGTTGTATCAATGAATGGCATCTTCGCCCCTTAAAAAAAGGAACCGCCCGGCTTGCAATCAGTGCGTGGAAAGATGGTATAGACCTTACCGTTTTACCTATCGGAATTAATTACCAGAGTTTTCAAAGTTTCGGTAAAAACATTCACCTGTTAACTGGGAAACCAATAGGTAAAAAAGATATCGACCATCACAATGGCTTCGGGAAGTCAGTACAATCTTTCAATCAATTACTGCAAGGTGAACTGCAGCCGCTGGTGTATGAAATCGATTTGAACGACCGGGAAAAGCTG
>JAKFCK010000360.1:0-15362 GCA_036676685.1 Chitinophagaceae bacterium
CAGCGACTGACGTTGTGCCCGCTGATTAGCTAATACGCCGGTAACAAACAATTTCCCAAACTGCAATTGTGTTTTAATACCAAATAAAGATTGTGCTCCGGGGATCAATGTTCCTTTGGAAGTAAAATTGATATTACCCAATTGAAACTGTTTGATGATCTCATCATCTTTCCCGGTGTAATCCAGCTTTAGCTGGTTTTCCAGGTCAAAGTTGGCCAGGGTATTATAGTTGATCGGGAATTTGAGTTTATCCCCGATATTGGCATTTACGTTTACCTGCGCATTCATGAGCACGTCCAGGCCACCATTTTTTCTTGCTCTTTCCGGCAGGGTGGGGTTATCTATTTTTTGTCCCTGGTAACCCGCAGAAATGTCTACGTTGCCCTGCGGGCTGATCTCTATTTTACCATTACCAAATAAACGGTTAAAGAGATTGTCGCTCAGAGAGAGTTTAGGTTGGTTGAATTTGCTCCTGTTTAATAAACTTGTGGTATTGGCCCTGCGTTGAAAATATTCTACTTCAGCCTGGCGGTTGCGCATCTGCCAGTATTCCTCAAAATTGTAAATGGTAGGAATGCGGTAATAACGGTCGCCGAGTTTTTCATAAACGATATAACGGCGGTTGATGGCATCATAAACAACAGAGTCTTTGATATTAGAAGGTTTTCCCAGGTCGTACGTACTTTGTCCGCGCCCGGAAACGAAGTCTCCCCGCCTGTCTGATATCGGGAAACGCAGTTCCCCGGCGGGTTTGGCAGGTATAGTATCCAGTTGTTGTAAGGTAAATGGGGCATCCGCCGCAAGCGACTCCCGCGAGTCATACATTGCCAGCAATAAGGGCAGGGTAAAGAATGCCAATATTGTAAAGATTGATTTTCTAATAAGCAACATCCGGTAAATGAATTAGCGTAGAGTTTTCTGTCAAATGGCTTTTAAGGCTTTTTTAATTAAATCTTCTAATTGTGAAATGGAAGGTTCGGCACGGATAATTTTTTGGATAGAAACTTCAGCCTGTTGCCGGGAAATTCCCAGGGCAGTCAGCGCTATTAACGCATCCTGTTGAATACTATTGCTTGCCGGCATGCTAAAGTCAGTACCGGATGTATGTTTACTGACCTTATCTTTTAGTTCCAACACCAGGCGTTCTGCTGTTTTTTTACCTATCCCCTTCACACTTTCCAGCAATTTTACATTTCCCTGTACAATTGCTGCTCTCACTTCCTCGGATCTCAACGAAGACAACATCATCCTCGCAGTTGCTGCACCGACCCCTGATACGCTGATCAGGAGGAGAAAAATTTCCTTTTCCTCCTTTTCAAAAAAACCAAACAGTGTATGACCGTCTTCTTTGACCTGTAAATGTGTAAATAATTTTCCAGAATCCAAACCCTGGATAGCAGAAAATGTATTCAGGCTGATATTTACTTCGAAACCTATTCCATTTACGTCTAAATATATTTGAGCCGGGCTTTTGTAACTAAATTTTCCTTCCAGGTATGCATACATAGTTTGATGATAAACGTCTTACGAAAATAAGGATATTTTGCCAGCCTGTACCCTAAAAAAATGAGGAATGGAATTTAACTGTACTTTTGCGCCGCTTTACCTGGAACAGGTAGAGATTAAATAAACTGATCTTAATGCAAAAAATTACAGCAGCCATCACAGCGGTGGGTGGTTATGTACCGGAATTTCGTCTTACCAACAAGATGTTAGAGACCATGGTGGAAACCAATGACGAATGGATCGTGAGCCGCACCGGCATCAGGGAGAGGAGAATTCTAAAAGGTGAAGGACTGGGAACCAGTGATATGGGTGCAGAAGCTGTGAAAGAACTGCTCAGCAAAAGAGGGATAGATCCGGCAGAGATCGATTGCGTTATCTGTGCGACCGTAACCCCGGACATGGTTTTTCCTGCCACTGCAAACCTTATTGCAGACAAAACCGGTATGGTGAATGCTTTTAGTTACGACCTTGGCGCGGCCTGCTCCGGTTTTCTCTTTGCCTTAACCACGGGTGCAGCTTATATTGAAAGCGGGCGCTACAAAAAAGTGGTGGTGATCGGTGCCGATAAAATGAGTGCGATCGTGGACTACAGTGACCGCGCCACCTGCATCATTTTTGGTGACGGCGCCGGCGCTGTTTTACTGGAAGAGAGTACAGATGACACGGGCGTGCTGGACTGCATCATGAAAACAGACGGCAGCGGCGCCAGGCACCTGCATATGAAAGCGGGCAGATCGGTAAAACCTGCCACGGTAGAAAGCGTGCTTGCAAAAGAACATTTTGTGTACCAGGAAGGACAGGCTGTTTTTAAATTTGCCGTGAAGGGAATGGCAGATGTCAGCTACGAACTGATGCAACGGAATAACCTCACCGGGGATGACATTGCATGGCTGGTGCCACACCAGGCCAACCTGCGCATCATAGATGCCACTGCAAACCGGATGGACCTGCCGAAGGAAAAGGTGATGGTGAACATTGAAAAGTACGGCAATACCACCGCCGGCACCCTACCCCTCTGCCTCTGGGAATGGGAAAAACAACTTAAAAAAGGGGACAATATCATTATGGCATCTTTTGGAGGGGGTTTTACCTGGGGGGCTACCTGGATAAAGTGGGCATATGATTCCGTGCAATAAAATTCCGTAATTTTCCGGGAACGGGGCAGAGACCACAACGCGCAGAGATATGCAGAAAATAATCCAGGTTATCATCCTTCTACTTTTATGTTCGCCCACGGGGCATGCACAATCCGGCCGGTATATTATCCAGCTAAGGGATAAAGCCTTTAATACATTTTCCCTTAATGATCCACCTGCCTACCTAAGCCAAAGGGCCATATTAAGGAGGATAAAATATAACATTGCTATTGACAGTACCGACCTCCCCGTAACTGCACGTTACCTGGACAGCATTCGTTTATCCGGTGCCGTTACTATACTCAATACTTCCAAATGGCTGAACCAGGTGGCTATACAAACAAGCGATGCTGCAGCATTGGCTAAGATCAACAGTTTTCCTTTTGTAAAAAGCGCTACAGGTGTGGCAGCCTTTGCCGCTGATGCTATTGCTCCTTCTTCTAAGTTCCTCCCGGTACAAAGCCCTGCCCCGGACAACATCGTTGCTAATGCTAACACAACAAACCTGTCTTCTGCCTACAGTTACGGTAAATCCAACGGGCAGGTAAGTATCCATAAAGGTGACTTCCTGCATAACCTGGGCTTCCGCGGGCAAGGTATGCAGCTTGCCATGCTGGATGCGGGCTTTTATCATTATTTATCACTGCCCACTTTTGACAGCATACGTGCAAACAACCAGGTGCTGGGTACCTGGGATTTTTTAAATAACAATACCAGCGTGGATGAAGACAACTGGCATGGCATGTGGTGCCTGAGTACCATTGCAGCAAACATCCCGGATACATTTATAGGCACAGCACCAAAAGCTTCTTTCTATTTATTCCGCACAGAAGATGCCGGCACAGAATATCCAATCGAGGAACATTTTTACGCGGCAGGATTGGAAAAAGCTGATAGCCTTGGGGTAGAAATAGCCAGTACATCCCTTGGTTATTTCGATTTTCAAAACGGGTATCCTGATTACAGCTATGCAGATATGGATGGCAATACCACGGTAAGTGCAAGGGCCGCAGACCTGGCCGCCAGGAAAGGTATGCTTATGATCGTGGCCGCCGGTAATGAAGGCAACAAACCCTTTCATTACCTCATTACACCATCTGATGCCGACAGCGTTTTATCGGTCGGTGCCGTGGACACCCTGGGTAACGTGGGTGCTTTCAGTAGTTACGGACCCAGCAGCGACGGGCAGATCAAACCCGGTGTAGCAGCTGTAGGATGGAATGCCGCCGTGGCCAATACCAGTACCGGCTTACCACAATTTCTCAGCGGCACTTCTTTTGCCTGCCCCAATATGGCGGGGCTGGCCACCTGTTTATGGCAGGCTTTCCCGGAGGAAAATAATATGGGGATCATCAGCGCCCTGCAGCAATCGGCACATAAGTTTGCCACGCCGGATGACCGGGTGGGCTACGGCATCCCGGATATGAAAAAAGCTTTTGTGATACTTTTTAAGCGTTTTTTCACCCAGGATATCAAACAGGCCGGATGTAACACGGTGATTAAATGGACCGGCAAAAACAGCGCAGATGTTTTTTTCAACGTGGAGAGGAAATTACCAACAGATGGTAATTTCATCAGCATTTTTTCACAGCAGGGATCGGGCGATTTTGCTACCCGCAATTTTACCTTTAGCGACGACCTCTCCGGCATTTCTACCCCTGCAGGAATTGAGTACCGGATCCGGGTAACTATTGCAGCGGATACCAGTTTTTATATGGACGCGGTAACTATCAATCACAACAATCCCTGTATGACGTATACTTTTACCGGCAATGGATCATGGAGTACTACTTCCAACTGGTTATCGGGTATCAAACCACCATTAAACCTTCCTGCCGGAAGCACGATAATTATTGATCCTGAAATAAACGGGGAATGTATCCTTGATGTGCAGCAGCAGGTTTTACCAGGTGCATATTTTACAGTGATGCCGGGTAAAAAATTACTGGTGCCCGGGAACCTTCTCCTCCAGTGACGGTTTTGTAAAAACAGCCACAAACATAGTATCAGCCTGCATTTCATAACCTTCCAGGTACTGCGTACTCACTAAATCAAGCGCACATGTTTCCTGGAGGTAAGCTACTACATCTTCATTTTCCTGCCTGAAAACAGAACAGGTGATATAAAAAAACAAACCAGCTTTCCCCAATAGCGCGGAAGCATTTGCCGCTATCTTTTCCTGTTTTTGGGAATAGGCCGCAATATTTTCTTTTTTAAAAAAAGCCAGCTGTTCGGGCGTGCGGCTCCAGGTGCCGCTGCCGGTGCAGGGCACATCACAGATCACGATGTCAAAGGATCCCACACCTGCCGGCACGGACACCGCGAGGTCTGCCACAAAAGTTTTATATAGCGGCACCCCTGCCTGTTGTAACCTGGTCTTTAAATTGGCGAGGATGGAGCTGCGTATATCGGATGCCGTTAGTTTCATATTGCCTTGCAGGGTATCATACAACAACAACGACTTGCCGCCACTCGCCGCACAGCAGTCCCAAACCTCCACTCCCCTGCTTTTCCTATCCAAAATATCTTCATTCTCCAGCGCCAAAAAAACCTTTTGAGAATTAAAGTCCTGCACCACCACGTCCTTGTTCAACCGGAGTACCAGCTCCAATGATGTGGCATTGGATAAAGCAAGGCAGTTCTCCCCCATAGAGCGGTAAGGTATACCGGCAGTGTCCAGTGCTGCAATCACTTTTTGGTTTTTACCAGGGCGGATGCGCAGGTATAACAAAGGTTGTGTGAGAAATGAAAGGGCAAATGTACCGGGGTTAATCCCGCTACCCAATTCCGCGGAAAAAGGAAACAGCTTCAAAGCATCTGCAGAAAGATAGCTGAGTTTATCGGCTTTCGGGAGTGTTACCATCCCGTTCCATTCCGGTTTAAGCGCAGCAAGCACCGGGTTATTTTCCGACTCACATAAAAATAAACTTTTCAGTATTTTTTCCTCCGGTGTATCCCCTGCAAAGAGGTGTGCAGTTCGGAAATAACTGTAACAGAGCGAGGATATAGTTTTCCTGTCCCGCGAACCGAATTTTTTATTCGCTGCAAACTTTTTCCTGGCGAAGTGTACGAAAGGTTCTTCGCCCGTATAAGTTTCCAGTATAACGACAGCAGATGATATATAGGAAAAATAGCGGCTCATTATAAAAAAGACCGGTATTGAACCGGCCTTAAAATGGTGATCTTATAATTTTATAATTCCAGTAAAGCTTCTACGGGATCTTTTCCAAAAAGCAGCAGGGCCGGGTTTTCCAGCAACTGTTTCACCCTTACCAGGAAACCCACGGATTCCCTGCCATCGATAATGCGGTGGTCGTAACTTAATGCCACATACATCATCGGTTTTATTACGACCTGGCCATTCACAGCCATTGGCCTTTCCACGATATTATGCATACCCAATATGGCACTTTGGGGTATATTGATGATGGGGGTGCTCATCATAGAGCCGAATATTCCACCATTGGTGATCGTAAAAGTGCCCCCGGACATCTCTTCGATCGTGAGTTTATTATTTTTAGCTTTTGTGGCAAGGTCAATTACCGCGGCTTCCACCTGGGCCATACTCAGGCTTTCTGCATTGCGGATCACAGGCACTACCAGGCCTTTCGGGGCACTAACGGCAATGGATATGTCACAATAATCGTGGTAGAGAATATTTTCACCGTCCAGGTAGGCGTTTACGGAGGGGAACTCCTGCAATGCGAAACAACAAGCCTTGGTGAAGAAACTCATGAAGCCAAGGTTTACGCCATGTTTCTCTTTAAATTTATCCTTTGATTTTTTCCTGATCTCCATCACCGGGCCCATGTCCACTTCGTTGAAAGTGGTGAGCATAGCAGTAGTATTTTTAGCTTCCACCAGGCGCCTGCTGATGGTCTTGCGCAGGTTGCTCATTTTTTCCGGCCTTTCTTCCCTGCTGAAAGCAGCAGTACCAGCTTTTCTGCCGGGATGGCTTAATGCTTCCATTACATCCTGCTTCACGATCCTGCCGTTGCTGCCGGATGGCACGATACTTTTACTGTCTACTTTTTTATCAGCGATTATAGCTGCTGCCACGGGAGTTGCTTTAACATCGGCCACTTTGGCCGGCTCCTTTTTTTCTTCTTTTGAGGGTGCAGCTTCTTTTGAAGCTGCAGTTTCCTTTTGAGCGGCAGGTTCCTCTTTTGCAGGGGCACCGGCAGCTGTTTCGGGCCGGGCCGCTTCCGTATCAATACTGCACACCACATCCCCGATAGCGAGCGTATCGCCTTCCTTAGCAACCTGCTTTACCGTTCCTGCCTGTTCTGCATTGATCTCAAAAGTCGCTTTTTCACTTTCCAGTTCCGCGATCACTTCGTCTCTATCTACCCAGTCACCATCATTTTTAAGCCATTTTACAAGCGTGACCTCACTTATACTTTCACCAACCGTTGGAACTTTTATTTCTAAAGGCATTAATCAATATTTTTTTGTTGGGCAAATTTCGGGTAAAAAAACAGATGAGAAAATATTTATTCCCTGTCCTGGAAAAATAACCCCTTTATGGTATATAATATTATCCGGAATTGTATATTTTTAGCCTGGCATACATTAACTTAGTTAATTAACCAACTAACTTTTAACCGAATACTAAATGAAAACTGCTACCTGATAAGTCTGGGATAAATTCAGATCGATGCTCGTATATCTTTACGCTACTTCAAAACAAACTATATATGCTACCCAAAAAAGGAACTTTTTTAATCGCCGGGCTTATGCTGCTAAGCCTGGCCGGGCAGGCGCAGCTCACGATCCAGAGCGGGGCTACATTTAATATGCAGGCGGGCGCGCTGGTGACGGTGCAGGGCCATGTGGAAAATGCCGGCACCCTCAGTAACGACGGGCTGCTGAAAGTACAGGGTAACTACGTAAATAGTGGTACTTATTCCGGCTTAACCAGCAACGGTGTCCTTGAAGTGTATGGCACCGGCAACTCGAACATAACTCCCGGCGCGTCTTCAATCGCCAACCTTGAAGTGAATAAAACAGCTGCAGCTGATATTGTGAAACTGGGTGCCTCAGCTATTGTCACTCATGCCTTCACCCTTACCAATGGCATATTTACCACTGACCCCATCAACAATCCTTCTTTTAACCTCAGTTCACCCGTAACGGCCGTTTACAACTTTGCCGCCGGTAAAGAGGTTATCGGTTCGGTAAAAAGAACGGGTTTCACAGGAGGTGTGCCCCATATTTTCAACCAGCCGAATATGCTGGTGACCACAAACGGGGGCAGCACCCCAACAGACTTCACAGTGACGATGATCCCGGAAAGCGCAGGTGGTGATCCCACGCAGGCCGAAAGGGAAGTAAAAAGAAAATTCAGCTTCGCACAGTCTGCGGGTTCAGGATTCACGGCAGATATCAGGTATCC
This sequence comes from Chitinophagaceae bacterium, assembly GCA_036676685.1. Lineage (GTDB taxonomy): Bacteria > Bacteroidota > Bacteroidia > Chitinophagales > Chitinophagaceae > Ferruginibacter. The sequence goes on from JAKFCK010000360.1 coordinate 8,038, forward strand.
CTATCTCAGTTCGGAGTTAAATACGAATATTGAAGCTAACCTTGTTCCGTGGAGATTGGCTGCTGCAGAATGGAATGCCCGTTTAACCCCGGTTACCAGGGACATAACAAATGATTACGTCACTACAACAGGTATTGCTGCGGCAGACCTGGTGGAAGAATGGAAATTGGCGGATCCGAAATATACGATGAATGTCACCGGAAATTTAAGAGGAGCCTGGGACGGGGTGAGTGCGATGAATACAACATTAAACACAGCTGGCTTTATCCCCCTGGCGCAACCTTATAATGTGACACCTTATAATTATGCCGGCACAGAGGCCGTAGGAGCAATTCCTGCCAATGTTGTGGATTGGGTATTGGTTGAACATCGCAAACCAGCATCAGGTTTACCCCAGGATGCATTAGTAGCGACCATCACAGGAAGCAAAGCCGGTTTTCTTCTTAGTAATGGTACCGTGGTAGAAACCGATGGTGTTACGCCCATTGCTCCTTTGATCTCCAAACAGGGCACCGGGTTTATTGTGTTGAGACACAGAAATCACCTCGGCGTTTTGAGTAATGCCATTGCTTCAAATGCCGCCGGAACTTTTACAAATGACTTTACCCAATTAGCTAATGCCTATAAACCCGCGGGGGCTACTTCTGATCCCGTAGTGCTCCTTGCAGGAGGCGGAGGCAAATATGGGCTATGGGCAGGTGATGCAAGTAAAAATGGTATTGTGAATGGAGGGGATATTATCGCGATCAAGGCAGCTATCGCTATTTTGGCCACAGGTTACCAATTTACTGATGTTAATCTAAATGCATCGATCAACGGAGGGGACATCATTTCAGCTAAATCCACGATTTCGCTTTTAGGTACCGGAAGCGGAACGAACTCCCTGGCGAGCCAAAATGCAGGTAAGAAAGTATCCACTAATATCCCGGATCCGATAACGGAAGATTAAGACAGGACTAAAAAAATTATAAAAATTAAAAAGGATTTATGAAAACCTATTTTACGAAGCTAATACTCACAATCTTCATACTTGGCGGAGCCGGGATTGGTAATATGGCACAAGCCCAAACCTGTGAATGGCGACTGGCAAATCCCACTTTCAGTGGTATCGATCCGGATGGTGCCGGCCCGGCGCTTGCGTCTGTAACATTTACTTTACAACTTCGCTGCACAAGCGGAACTATCCCGGATGTTACGGTAATCACCACCGGCTTCAGCTACCAGTCCGCAAAGGCTATGGTGCCTGCACCTCCGGGTTGTGCAACGGTAAACTCACCTGCAAATATTACGCTTTCCCCTGAGTTTGTGGCCGGTGGATTTCTTTACACATCCGTGAACCAATGTAATGTTGTAAATGTACTGGCGGGGGGGCAAACCTTTGACAGAACAGCGTCTGGTTCCCTTGATGCAAGTGGCGCAGGTGTTACGCTTACAACAACATTTAAAAATGTTTTTACAGTGACGTTGTGGACGCTTAGCCCAACCTACCCCGAAGGAGGTTATGTTATGATTAATAGTGGTTCGGGAGGAACACCTGGTGGAATTGGCTCTTATGGTGTTTTTACCACATCCGGTGGAGACTTTATTACGAATTCACTCACATTTAATACCCCTCTTGCCCTGGGATCTGCAGCTGTTCCTGTAACCTTCACCCGTTTTGACGCTAAATGTAACGGTAACGGCACCCTGATCTCCTGGGCCACTGCACAGGAATCCAACAGCAGGAATTTCGAGATCCAGAAAAGCATCAACAGTACGGTATGGGAAACCGTTGGTAACGTTGCGGCAGCCGGCAACAGTGCCTCGCATAGAACTTACCAGCAACTTGACCTGGCGGGAGGCACAGCATTGTACAGGATCAAACAGGTAGATATGGATGGCCAGTATATCTATACCAATATTGAACGCGCCACTTGTGAAACCAGGAACATCGGTGCTGTGATCTATCCTGTGCCTGCAAGGGATATATTGAACGTGGTGATTAAAGCTGATCGTTCCGCAAAAACGCAACTGATGGTTTACGAAACCTCGGGAAAACTGGTAAGAAAAGTAGATGTTACCCTGGTGAACGGGAACAACAGCTTCAAAATAAATACGGCAGGTCTTGCAGCTGGTGATTACCTCATCAGGAGCAGCAATAACGAGATCGACCTGAATAAAAAATTCACCGTCGTGAACTAGCTATTCCAGGAATAGATTCCCGGTTATACGCAAAGAGCCCGTTCGATTTTTGAACGGGCTCTTTGTTTTGGTTGCTGGCACCAGTTGTATGTACTTTTCTTTTGTAAGGAACGGCACTGCCGTCATCGGGGCAGGAGCTTCAAAATACCACATAAAAAAAAGCGCCAACCGGCGCTCGTATAAACTAAGTATACTCATTAAAGGTCAGGCCCCGAGGTAACTCCTCAATAGTTTGCACCTGGATGCTGTTCTAAGCTTCGTTATGGCTTTATCCTTTATTTGTCTTACTCTCTCTCTTGTGAGGCAGAACCGTTCTCCTATGTCCTCCAGGCTCAGGGGATGATCTATCCCTATACCAAAGAAATAACGGATCACTTCTTTCTGGCGCTCCGTGAGTGTGCTCAGCGAACGTTCTATCTCGGTATGCAGTGATGCCCTTAATACCAGTTCATCATCTGTACCATTGGCATTCTGGTTGACCAGCACATCCATTAATGTGCTTTCCTCCCCGTCTGACAATGGCTGGTCCATGCTCACGTGCCTTGCTGCTACCCCCAGCGTGGCGGATACTTCATCGGGATCTATATCCAGCAGGAACGCCAGTTCCTCCGGTGTGGGCTCGCGTTCAAATTCCTGCTCCAGTTGCGAGTAGGCCTTACTGATACGATTGGTGAGGCCCACCTTATTCAGGGGTAATCGCACAATCCTGGATTGTTCCGCCAAAGCCTGCAGTATACTCTGGCGTATCCACCATACTGCATAGGAAATAAATTTGAAACCCCTGGTTTCATCAAACCGCTGTGCGGCTTTGATCAGCCCGAGGTTACCTTCATTAATGAGGTCCGGCAAGGTAAGTCCCTGGTTCTGGTACTGCTTGGCAACGGATACTACAAACCTGAGGTTGGCCTTTGTAAGTTTCTCGAGGGCTGCCTGGTCGCCTTTTTTGATCAGGATGGCTAACTTAACTTCTTCTTCGGGCGAGATTAATTCCACTTTTCCAATTTCCTGCAAATACTTTTCTAAACTCTGGCTCTCTCTGTTGGTGATGGACTTTGTTATTTTCAGCTGACGCATACTCATAATCGGGTAGTTTAAGTGGTTAAATGCTTATGACAGGCAAAACGGAACCTTGTCTAAACATTATTAAATATTAACGTAATTTAATCTAATTATGTTATGTTTCAAAAAAAAAAATTTTCTTTCAAACCCCCGTAAAATCAGGTAAAAATGAGGATCGGCAAGGGTGAAAAAAAATAAATTTTGCCACGTTAATTATTTTTCTATAATTGCAGCCTACAAGGATCTCCTAAAAAAAAATAATGAGTAAAAAAATTTTATATACACTTGAATACCCCGTTAGATGTTCTCCCGGCATTCTGTATGAATTCCTGAGCACGCCTGCCGGTCTTCAGGAGTGGTTTGCTGATAAAGTAGATGAGCGGGATGGGATGTTTACTTTTGGATGGAACGGCACCGAGGATAAAGCTGAACTTTTAGATAAAGAAGAAACTAAATTCATACGTTTTCACTGGACACATTCCAGCAAAGGCGAATACTTTGAATTCTCTATTGATAAATCCGAGGTCACCAATCAAACGATACTGATAATAAAAGATTTTGCGGAGAAAAAAGATATCAAGGATCAAAGCCAGTTGTGGGAATACCAGGTAAAAGACCTGTTCCACCGCGTGGGCAGTTAACCCGCTATTATCCTGCATATTTGTCCATAACCCCGCTCCAGTAAGGCGGGCAGATCATTCCAATCCTCCAGTTCAAACTTCAGGGCGAGTTTTACAAAGGGCTTGCTATGTAAAATATTTTCTGCCTCAGCTACTGGTATCGCAGATACAGGAATATAATTATCGGCTTCCCAATGGTGGTCCCATTGCGAATCACTGATGCAGATAAACAGGCCGCGGCTGTCTTCACGGATGTTTTCGATTATCCTTTGCCGTAAGTCATCAGCGTGTGTGCCGGAAAGCTGTAGGGTTATGCTTATGAATTTCCCCCACCAAAACATGGTGCGAAGGGCAAAGATATTTTCCTTGCCAAACACTGCAGGATAATCTAAAATCACGTAAGGTAAAGACTGGTAATTTTCTCCTTTGCTGATCCTGGGGATGGAGGAGGAAAACCGCTGCTTTGTTTCCTCCGAAACCTCCCGGAAGGCCTGCCGTATCACGGGCACCTGCTCGTTGAGGAGCTGGTAAACCACCCCGATTATTTTGTGTTTCGTTAAAACCCAGCCCGTGTCTTTTACAAAACGCAGTTCCACATCAGAAAGCATTAATTTTGTTTTATCAGCCATATTGAAAAGTTAAGTAATAAATTTTCAAAAAATCAGCCCGGTTTTCATGATCAAAAAATTAGATGCGCTTATACTAAAATCTTTCGTAGGTCCTTTTATCGTTACCTTTTTCGTGGCATTGTTTATCCTGATAATGCAGAACCTGTGGAAGTACATCGATGACCTGGTAGGAAAAGGGCTGGATTTTGTCACGATCGGGCAATTTTTATGGTATGCCAGCGCTACCCTTCTTACCCTTGCGATGCCGATTGCTATACTCATTTCGTCTATCATGACGTTTGGGAACCTGGGAGAAAGTTTTGAACTGGTGGCCATAAAATCTTCCGGCATATCGCTGCTCAGGTTTATGCGGCCACTGATATGGTTCTCTATCGGGCTCAGTGGCATCACCTTTCTTTTTGCCAATTACGTGATCCCTTACGCCTCCCTAAAATTCACCACACTTTACAACGACATCTATTACAAAAAGCCCGCATTTGATCTCAGGGAAGGCATATTTTTTACCTACATTCCCGGGTACGCTATCAAGGTGGGTAAAAAAGACCCTGATGGCAAAACCATCAGGAACGTGCTGATCTATGAACAGGGCGGTTCCCTCCAGGACAATTGTATCGTTGCTGAGAAAGGGGTGATGCAGATCTCTGCAGACAAAAATTTCCTGGAGTTCAACCTGGAAAATGGTTTTCGTTACGAGGAACGTGGCAATATTTCAGACAGCGCCACCGAATTTATCCGTGTAGGTTTCCGGGAGTTTAAAAAACTTTTCGACCTGAGTGTGCTGCAAAAACAAAATACAAATGATAGTATTTTTAAGAACAACCAACGAATGCTAAGCGCCAGGCAACTGAGCAAAAATATTGATTCCTTAAAGATCGTTGACGACAGCCTGAACAAACAGATGTATAAAAACCTGCAGGGTTATCTTCATTTTGCCAACCTGCCAGATAGCCTCTGGAAAAAAGCGGGTAAGCCGGTGGCACTTAAAAACAGCAAACAGCTCATAGCAGATTCTGCCCGGGCAAGCGTGAACGAAAGAACCTTAACCCTGGCCGGCGACATTAAAAATATGATCCAGTTTAATGGTTTCGATGCGGAAGGGCGGGAAAAAAATATCCGGTTACATAAGATTGAATGGCACCGCAAGTTTGCATTTTCTATGGCCTGTATTGTGCTTTTTTTCATTGGTGCGCCCCTGGGATCCATCATCAGGAAAGGCGGCATGGGCATGCCTTTGGTAGTTGCCATTATCTTTTTCCTGATCTTTCACCTGCTGAATATGTTCGGGGAGAAATTTGTAAAGGAGGGGTTCACTACGCCTTTCCTGGGCATGTGGCTGGCCGTGCTCACGCTCATCCCTATCGGTATTTTTCTTACTTACAAAGCCATGCATGACTCCCAGCTTTTCAGTAAAGAGTTTTATCATCGTACCTTTAAGAAGATATATCCTTATTTGAATAAATTCAGGAAAAGATCATCGTCAAACGTATAAACCTTCACATTATGGAAAATACCCCACACAACAGCAGGAGAAAATTTCTTAAACACACTGCTTTGGGAACCGCCTCCGTTAGTCTCGGGTTAGCCAGCCTGGCTACGTTCCTGGACTCCTGCAGTGGTTCCAAAAAAATGGTATCCGCTGCCCCTGTCACCGGCTTTGACCAACAGCCCCTGCCTTATAATTACAATGCGCTGGAAGATGTGATCGATGCCAAAACGATGGAGATCCATTACAGCAAACATGCTGCGGCATATAGCAAAGCCCTGAAAGAAGCGGTGGCTGCAGAGGGCCTGCAAAATGAAAAAGCAGTGGAAGCCATTTTACCGAAAGTGTCTAAATATTCTGCCAAACTCCGCAACAATGCCGGCGGCCATTATAACCACGAGATGTTTTGGAAATGCATGCGTCCGAAAACAACAGACAATAAGCCAACAGGCAAACTATTAACTGCTATAGAAACGGAATTCGGCAGTTTTGCCGCATTAAAAACACAGGTAGAGGACGCAGCAATGAAACGTTTTGGCAGCGGATGGGCATGGTTATATATGGATGCCGGCAAAAAACTTAAGGTGGGCAGTACGCCAAACCAGGATAACACTTTAATGGATGTAAGCGAGATAAAAGGATTCCCGTTGCTGGGGCTGGATGTATGGGAACATGCCTACTACCTGAAGTACCAGAATAAACGTGCTGATTACGTGAGTAACTGGTGGAACCTGGTAAACTGGAATTATGTTCAGCAGCGTTATGAGGGCGCGTTATAATAATGTAATATTTTATAGCTGCCTCGCGGGCACTATCATCATGATGGTCGTAATGTTCATTACGGGCAGGCCCTTAAAAACTGCCACCACGCCTGGTGGTATTCTCTCCCTGGAATTCGCCAATACCAGGACCGAAGTAAAGGAGATCCTGCTTGCATGGGAAAAAACTTCTATGGAGAAACCAGCGGTGATTGACGCAGCAAAGCTGAATACATACCTTGACTTTATTTTCCTGTTCTTTTATTCCCTGTTCCTGTACAGCTGTTGTCTTCGCCTTGCCGGCAAAGCGGGCCAGGGAAATAGTTTCTCAAAAATTTCCAGGCGTATTGCCCCGCTGGCTTTGGTGGCCGGTGGCCTCGATATCGTGGAAAATGCCGGGATCTTAAAAAGCCTGCAGGGCGCACCTACCGATAGTGTAGCGAAAATTACTGCGTTCTGTGCGACACTCAAATTTGGCCTGGTTATTTTTGTATTAGTATTTATCGGCGGCGGGATTATTTACAGCAGGTGGTTTAGCCACCGGCCGGGGCAGAATTGACTCAGCCTTTGCAAAGTAACATCGCAAGAACAGATG
>JAKFCK010000361.1:0-3731 GCA_036676685.1 Chitinophagaceae bacterium
GACTGCCATAAACGTTACCAGGGTCCAGTTCCGCTTGGTACTTTTTTTCATTAAGATCAGCAGCGGGCAAAGGAAGTTCACAATCAGGTTGAAGAAGAAGATCCCTTTGTATGCCCCTGGTTCAGTAGCTGTACCCACCCTGTCTACAAAATACCTTGTTTCTTCCGTTTGGTTACTATACCAGATCAACATGTATTGAGAGAACCACAGGTATGTCCAGAAAACTGAGAATGCAAACATGAATTTACCCAGGTCATGCAGATGCTCGTCAGTAACATAAGGTAATTGATTATTATTTTTCAGGTAGATAACGAAAATAGCTATCAAGGAAATACCCGAAACAAATGTGCTTGCAAATGTGTACCAGCTGTACATTGTACTGTACCAATGAGAGTCAATACTCATCAGCCACAACCATGGAATTGTGGAAGCTACCGTAAGGCCGAATACAACAGTGAACAAAGAAGCCCATACCGTATTATCCCATATCCATTTTTTAGCTTTATCATAATCCATAGGTGCCTTATCAGATTCCAGGCTCATGGTTCTCATTTTTTTACCCAGGAACCACCAAAGGAAAATACTGATCCCAGAAGTGATCAAAAAGAAACCCGGATTCAGGAACCCTTTTTTACCGTTCAGGATCTTATCGCCAGCCACTGCCTCTTTATCTAACCAGTGGTAAATATCTGTTCTGTGACCAAACACCAGCGCAAGCAAAATAACGAAAGTGATGATGCCCAATACTGGTACCACGCTTGAAATTGCTTCGGAAACCCTACGGAAAGCAACCTGCCATCCGCCCATAGCCATAGTAGTTACACAAATGAAAAACATGGATGCATTCACCACAAGCAGCCAGTAGGTACTGTTCTGCAGCAATACTGCCCAGAAACGCGTACTGTCAACATTCTCACCATGCCCTGCATGCGCAAAAGGATGAAACATGATAAAACCATATAACAGGGCAATCAGCCCGACAATAATCAACCCCCATGTCCACTTTTTGTAATTGGCCGGTAATTCAAAGCGATGTTCCATCTAAAAATATTTGTGTGGTGATGGGCGAACTCGTGTAAGCCCAGCGATTTTATTGTAATTGTGTTGATGCTTTTCCTGTCTGTTTATTTTTTTGTCGTTGTGTCTGTTGTGCTTGTTGCCGGTGTTGCAGCCGGTGTCGCGGCTTTGCTGGTATCCGTTGAAGCAGCCGCACCTGCAGCACCCCCGCCCTGTAAAGTTCTCACGTATTTGATCACCTGCCAGCGTTGTTCCCTGTTTAACTGCGATGCATAACTACCCATGTTATTTTTACCATAAGTAATAGAATGGAACATGGTTCCATCAGGCATTGCTTTATACAGGTCCAGCGTAAGGTTTGCTACAGCGCCTATCTTCCCGGCGAGCGGGCCATTTGCTGTTCCTTTATCGCCATGGCAGATACCACAGTTAATATTATATAACCTGGCGGCTTCGCTCATCTCTGCACCCGTCATAAATTCAATCGGGTTGGGCACTGCTGCACTCATTTTATACCCGTTGCTATCATTCGGGAGCGTATAAGGAAACTGCTCGACTCTTTTAATTGTTCCTGGCGCTGGCATGGCATTAAAAAATATCCTGTTACCGCCTTTGCCAAACATATCGCTGGTAAATTTTGTAGAATCCTGCACATCATATGATTCGTAGGTGCGGCTGTAGGCCATGTCCGGCATATAAATATCACCAGGGCTGCGCTTATTACTGCAACTGCTTAATATCACAATAACTGCTGTAAGGGCAATTGTAAAAAAATTAGTAAGTCGTTTCATTTATCAATATTATCAACCTGCCAGCGGCAGCCTGGTTAAACAATTATCAATTAATACCCTATTTCTTCCCTGTAAAGTTTCTGTTCCCTGTCATAGCGACCGATCCACCATCCTGTTTCCGCAACCTGCACATTCACTTCTTTAGCGCCGGCATTCTGTAAGAAAGTCTGTACCGCACCGTCATCTGTTTTGTCAGTACACTCGATTGCCATTACAAAAAGATCATCGGTAGCCCTGGGATGAAAATGGTGTTTTTTTACAAAAGGCGCCAGGTTACACAGGTAACAAAAGGTAAGCACCATACCTACCGCCGAGAATAGTACCGTCAACTCAAACGTGATCGGGATCCAGGCTGGCAAAGCAAAATGTGGTTTACCGCCAATATTCAGCGGCCAGTCTTTGGTAAAGACCCAGCTCATAAAAGTAAGCGCCGTGGTGGTTCCCATGATGGCATAAATAAAACCCGCAGTGTGCAAACTCGTTTCCCTGATGCCCATAGCATGATCCAAACCATGCACCGGGAAGGGTGTGTACACATCATGAATTTTATAGCCTGCCTTGCGGACATTTTTCACCGCAGGGAAAAGCACTGCTTCATCATCAAATGTGCCTACCACAAATTTTTTAATTCCTCCAGCCATTGTATAGCGTTTAATTTTTCGAAACTTTTAATGAGTCATTGGTCATTCGTCATGTTGACTATTGACCATTGACTATTGAATTACTGACTTCTTAATGCGCGGGCACGTGCGCGTGCTCCACTTCTTCAATATAAAACTTCTCTGCGTCCGCTTTTTCCAGGTCGGTCATTTTCACTTTATAGTTCTCCCCGCTCGTTTTAAGGATAGCTTTGATCTCGGCTACCGCGATAACCGGGAAGTATTTGGCGAAAAGGAAGAAACAGGTAAAGAACAACCCGAAAGTACCCAGGTAAAAACCTATCTCCCAGATGCTGGGGCTGTAATAAGTACTCCAGCTGGAAGGCAGGTAATCCCTGTAAACAGACGTTACAATGATCACAAAACGCTCGTACCACATACCGATGTTTACGATAATGCTCATGAAGAATGTCACCGTGATATTCCTTCTTAGTTTCCTGCTCCAGAATAACTGCGGGCTTACCACGTTACAGAACATCATCAGCCAGTAGCTCCATCCATAAGGGCTGAAAATGTTGGCCCTGTTCTGGCTGAAAGCCCACCACTCGTAAGGGTTCTGGCCGTACCATGCGATGAACAACTCGGTGAGGTATGCGCAACCAACGATGCTACCCGTCAATACAATTACTTTATTCATCGCCTCAATGTGACCCAGGGTAATATAATCCTGCAGGTTCATCACCTTACGTACTACGATCAGCAGGGTTTGCACCATTGCAAAACCAGAGAAGATCGCGCCAGCCACAAAGTAGGGAGGGAAGATGGTAGTATGCCATCCCGGTACAATAGAGGTTGCAAAGTCAAAAGATACAATCGTGTGTACAGAAAGTACAAGCGGTGTACTCAAACCTGCCAGCACGAGAGAAAGCGATTCATGACGTTGCCAGTGTTTTGTACTGCCAGACCAGCCAAATGCTGCTACACCGTATAATAATTTCCTAAGTTTAGTTTTAGCCCTGTCCCTTACCGTTGCAAAATCCGGCAACAAACCACTGTACCAGAATAAAAGAGAAACGGTGAAGTAAGTTGAGATCGCAAACACGTCCCAAAGAAGCGGGGAGTTAAAGTTAACCCAGAGGGGTCCGCGACTGTTAGGGTAAGGCAATACGAAAAATGCCATCCACACACGGCCCATGTGCCAGATCGGGAACTGGCCCGCGCACATTACCGCAAAGATGGTCATCGCCTCAGCCGCCCTGTTCACACCGGTTCTCCATCCCTGGCGGAACAGCAGGAGGATCGCAGAGATCAGCGTTCCCGCGTG
>JAKFCK010000362.1:0-15364 GCA_036676685.1 Chitinophagaceae bacterium
CACCATTCTGCAACAAAGAATCCTGTGAGGCGATGTAGATAGAATTGGAAATATAATTGCTTGCTGTTTGCGCAAACACATTGGCAAAAAAGCTTTTGCTTGTTTTCGAGTTAGTGTAAGAATACCTTCCGCCCAGGAAATGGGTATTGCTTTGTTTCAAAGCAGGATTTCCCACGGATACTCTTAAAGGATTACTTGGGTCTATCACATCCTGCAACTGGGTCACAGAAGGGAAGTTCACGGATGCCCGGTAGAAAACGCGGATGTTACTAACACTGGAAAGTTTTTTCCGCAACATTGCGTTCGGAAGGAAATCTGAAAACGACTGGTTAACTGAGGTAGGTGATGGAAAGATCCTGTCACTCTCTAATGTAGCTTTTTGCACATTTAACCCAACAGCAAACATGTCATCCCGGTTTTGAACAAGCCGGTATGTAACGCCGCCACGATGTGTGGTAACGGTATTGTTAAACTGGTTGGAAAGTTTAGGCTCAAACCTTGAGTACTTTAGTCCATCAAATAAATAAGTTTGCTGATCGGCCTTATTCTTCTGCACGCCGGGCGAATATTCAAGTTGCAATTGCCCTTTTTTACTGATTGGCTCAGTGTATGTTACCGTCCCGGTATAACTTTCACCATTGGTAAGATTATCGGAAAACTGGTTACGGGCAGAATCTTCCGTGATATTTACCTTAAAAAATCTGTAGTATGCATCAGTGATATTTTCACCGCTGTTTTTAGTGAAGTTGGTATTGAAACCAAGAGAAAGGGAACGGCCTTTTTTAGCAAATGAGTGACGGAACATAACGTTATTCCTTATGTTGTATCCACTCCGGTCATTAAGTGACCTTACTGTTGAGTTATTAATGGAATCATTTATCCCGTAATAAGTCTGCACATCTGAAAAACTGCTGGAATTATTTCCCTGGAAACTAATATTGGGGATCACAAAAATGCTGTTATTGGAATCAATCTTATATTCCAATCTCATGTTGATCCGGTGGTTGTAATTATCGGTGGCGCTCGTACTACCTTGCTTGATATACCGGGTTTTATTACCAGGGGTTTTAGCGAAGGTCTCTAAATTGAGCAGGGACATATTATTGTTCTCACTTTGGTTATAGAAATAGCTCGCAGTGAGGCTCAACTTTTTGCCGTACTGGTTGCTGAAGTTAATACCCAACGCATTTGTTTTACTGATGCCACTGGATTGCCCGACAGAGAAATTATCATTTCCGCCCCAGTTACCGCCACCACCACCACGGCCACCACCGCCGCCGCCTCGGCCGCCACTACTCGTTAAGCCAAGCAGATCCTGGGATCCAAAGTTTTGCTGGTTGATATTATTAAAATTTCCCACGAAAGAAAGGCGCCGGTTCCCTTTAAAAAAACTAACGTTTCCACCCCCTGCATAACGATCATCGGTACCATAACCAGCATAGACCCTTCCAAACTGGCCATTTTTGATGCCCGCTTTGGTTACCACGTTGATGGCTTTCTGGGAATTGCCATCATCGACCCCTGTAAGCTGTGCCTGGTCGCTTAACCTGTCGAAAACCTGTATTTTATCCACTACTTCAGAAGGAAGATTTTTCAGCGCCGCAGAAGCGTCGTCTCCAAAAAAGTCCTTACCATCTATTGTTACTTTCCTCACCTGCTCGCCCTGGGCTGTAACTGTACCATCCCTGGCCACGGTAATACCGGGCATTTTTTTGATCAGGTCCTCTGTTGTAGCATCCGGGTTTACTTTATACTGGCTGGCACTAAACTGCGAAGTATCACCTTTCTGTACCACGGGAGCGGCCCGGGAAATGATGGTTACTACATCGAGATCTTTCCCTTTCACATCCAGGCCCAGGGTACCAAGGTCCCGGGGGTTATTGTCCCGAATTGTCACAAAAGACACATATTGTTGAAAATTTACTGTATTTACGGTAACTATAAAACTATCATTTACAAGATTTTCAAAGAGGAAGGCGCCTGCACTGTCACTTACTACATTTTTTACTTCGCTGCTATCTGACTGCAATAAAAGCGAAACTGTTGCCCCCGACACTGGCTTTTGATCCGTTTTACCTGTTACAACACCCTTAATGGAAGCAGTTTGCGAAAATCCCGTCATTGTTATGACACTCACCAAAATCGTCAGAATAGCTGATCTAAACATAAAATAATTCTTTTGACCGTTAGACGATCAAACGTGCGTGAAACAGGCGTTAAAGCAGAAATTATTTTTTTTTAATATAAAACCAGGAAAACTAGTGGCCGGAATATGCCATATTACCGCTAAATTGCAGCCCTGAAAATTCATAAAAAAAATAAAGATGAGCTATAACAAAATGGTATCCGTAACAGGACTTGGAGGATTATATGAGTTGGTTTCTTCTAAATCGGACGGCGGTATTGTTCGTTCACTGGAAGACAAAAGCACCAAATTCGTGAGTAACCGTGTGCATAATTTTTCTCACCTGGAGAGTATTGAGGTGTATACTACCGGTGAAAACGTAAATCTTGTGGAAGTATTCACGGCCATGCAGGAAAGTAAAGAGCCATTGCCTGATGCAAAGGCGGATGCCAAGGCCATTAAAGCCTATTTTGAAAAGGTATTTCCGGCTATGGATATGGATAGGGTCTACGGAAGCGATATGAAAAAAATGATCCGCTGGTTCGATATTCTTACCAAAGCAGGCATCGAGATAAAATTATCTGAGGCAAGGGAAGAAGAGGCCAGCAGTGATCAACCTGCCCAGGCAGAAAAGAAAACAGCTAAGGCTGTGGCGCCCAAAGCCGCAGCGCCGAAAAATAATGCACCTGCAAAAAAAATAAACTCACCTCGTAAAATGGCTTAATTGCCTGCGGCAATTATGTGAATGGTGAATGGTCAATGGTGAAAGCCAGCGGCGATTCACCATTTATTATTGGCCGAGGTTTTTCGATATTTTAGCTTAACTTAAAGACGATCTTCACCATTGACCATTGACCATTGACCATTGACCATTGACCATTGACCATTGACCATTCACCATTCTCCATTCACCATTGACCATTGACCATTCACCACTCACAACTCCCCATGTACACTGCTGAAATAAAAAAACAAACAAGAACTTTTCTCCCGGAAAATTTCACCGTTACAGACTGGCCTTCATTAGAGCCGTTTTTTAAAGAATTACTGGAAAGGGAAATTAAAGATAAGCGCTCACTTGAGCTGTGGCTGAAAGACCAGAGTGAACTGGAAGCAGCGGTGAGCGAAGATGCCTGCTGGCGGCAGATCAAAATGACCTGCGATACTGAAAACAAAACACTGGAAGAAGCTTTTAATTATTTCTGTATGCAGATCCAGCCACAGATCCAAGCTATGGCGGATGCATTAAATAAAAAATTAATGGCGTCGCCCCTGCTCGATGCCCTGGAAAAAGATACTTATCACACTTACCTGCGCAGCATCAATAAAAGCATTGAACTATTCCGGGAGGAAAATATTCCCCTCCAGGCCGAGATGGCTGTATTACAACAACAATTCGGGCAGATCACCGGCGCAATGATGGTGACGGTAAACGGTACCGAGTACACGCTGCAGCAGGCTGGCAAATTTTTAGAAAACCCGGACAGGAATTTACGGGAAGAAGTGTACAGGAAGATCCAGGAGCGAAGGCTGCAGGATAAGCCTAAGCTTGATGAATTGTATGATAAACTCATTGCCCTTAGAGATAAATCTGCCCGCAATGCCGGGTTTGAAAATTACCGGGATTTCCGTTTCAAGGAACTCGGTCGGTTTGATTATAACAAGGAAGATTGTTTCCAGTTTCATGAGGCTGTGAAGCAACACGTGCTTCCACTTGTGAACAATATCTACAGGCGGAAAAAAGAAAAACTTGGACTTGACAATCTTCGTCCCTGGGACATGGATGCCGAACCGGAAGGCACACTACCACTGCGCCCTTTTACCCACAGCGATGAGTTATTGGAGAAGTCAATTGAATGTTTTAATCAACTCCGGCCTTTTTTTGGACAGTGCCTGCAAAAAATGCAGGAACTAAAACACCTGGACCTGGAAAGCCGCAAGGGAAAAGCGCCGGGTGGCTATAACTGCCCGCTGGCAGAAAGCGGGGCCCCTTTTATTTTTATGAATGCTGCGGGGCAAATGAATGACGTAACCACCATGTTACATGAAGGTGGACATGCCGTGCATTCGTTCCTCTCCCATCCTTTACCGCTCACCGGCTTCAAAGAATACCCGATGGAAATTGCAGAGGTGGCAAGTATGGCAATGGAACTGTTTACGATGGACTTTTGGGACAGTTTTTTTACAAATGAAAAAGACCTGCGCAGGGCAAAGGAACACCAACTGGAAAGAGTGATCAGCATTTTCCCATGGATCGCGATCATCGATAAATTTCAACATTGGGTGTACGAGCATCCCACACACACGCACGAAGAACGCACCGCAGCATGGGTAGCCATACTTAAAGAATTCCAGGATTCAGTAGTGGACTATAGCGGATTGGAAAATTATCGCAGCAATGCCTGGCAGCGTCAGCTGCATTTATTTGAAGTGCCCTTTTATTACATTGAATATGGGATTGCTCAACTGGGCGCCATTGGTATGTGGATGCAATACAAAAATAATAAGCAGGCAGCCATAGATAATTATTGTAATGCCCTTGCGTTGGGTGGCACCAAAACATTACCCGAATTATATAAAACCGCGGGACTGGAATTTGATTTTTCCCCGGACAAAATAAAAGTGCTGATGGATTTTGTGAAAAACGAAATGGAAAATCTGTAAACAAAAACGCCTTCTGAAAAAGAGGGCGTTTTTGTTTAAACGTCATTCGTGTAAATCAACCTTTAATAATGGTACCCCACTTTTATAGAAAAAGTTAGTGCAGGTGTTGTTTTCTTCGTATCACTGTAACCATCTACATATTGCCCGGTAAGATTATCGTTGGTATATGCATAACGGCGGCCGGTGATCGTTCGCAAAGCTACCCCCACCGTGTATTCCACGGCTATCCGGTCATATAGCGATTGGGTGCCAAAATTTGCGGAAATGTCCGAAACAGTTTCATACTCCTTAAAAGTTTCGGAAGTAAATACGGGGTCTCCGTTAGAACTGGAGGAGCCATTCACAATCTTTTTTGAGCTGTAGTTGTAGCGGGACCGGTCATACGAAATCCCCAGGAAAGATCCTTCCATGCCCTCATTGCCAAAATAAATGCGGGGTTGTATGGAAAAATAATAACCTAAGGAGGACTTACGGTTGGTATAATCCGTGGCGGGATAATAACTGCTGTTCCCATCGTTGCCAGGTGCATTCCAGGTATTTTTCACCTCTTCCTTATCATCAAGGTCTAAATTATTAACCCATTCTTTAAGATAATTGCGGGTGGTTACGCCGGCCCCCGCCTGTAGGGAAAAGAAGGAATTGATCTCCCGCTCAAAATAAAGCGGGATATACCCTGAAATGAATGAGAGTGGTGCGATCTTGATAATATTTTGTTCTTTGGAACCTTTCTTTTGGAGTCCTTTAACAGCGGAAGGATTTGCGAAATAAACGGTATCCTGTGCAATAGCAGAGCCGGCCGATATAAAAATCGCCGCCAGCAGTATTAATTTCTTCATAATTCAGCAGGTAGTGTTTTAATTTTAAGTGGCCGAAGATATATATTTGCGACATTAAAAAAACCACTTACCTCAAAACCTTTACCAATGAAATTGATCTCCCGGAGTTTTTTTTCACTCTTTCTAATCCTCTTGTCCGTATCCGCAGATGCCCAAAAATTTAAAGTAGCCTGGGGAGACAATGCACGGCTTAAATATGATTTTGAAGATGCCGTACCTGTAAACAACAACCAGTTTATCATTTTAAAGTTAAAAGGCAGCAGCAAAATTTCGCTGTTTGGCGGCGGTAATGTGCAGCAGGAGCCCATACTAGTTTTAGTAGACAAAAACATGGAAGTTGTTTCGGAAAGAGAACTCCCGATTGACGAAAAAAATGCAAGCCTGAAGGGCTTTGAAAAATATGGCCAGAATATTTTTTTTATTTATGAAGCTTACGACAGGGAAAATAAAACCACCTCGGTCTATGCCTTGAAAGTGAATGAAAAAACCCTGGCAACATCGGGGAAGATCACCCTTGGCACTTACTCTTCTGATAGCCGTTCTGACCAGGCTGAGCCTACCTATAAATTATCATCGGATTCCAGTAAAGTATTACTGTTTGTGGAAGGCCCCGACAGGAAAAAGGAAAATAAAAAATTCTTCGTGGGCGTGTTTGACACAACCCTTAATACGATCTGGAAAAAAGAAATCGAACTTCCTATCGGGGACAGGTTCGTTTCTATCTACGACCAGGATATCACGAACGATGGAAAAGTATTTGTAGCAATTAAACATTATGATAAGGAAGTTACCAGGCAAACAGTGAGAGAAGATGGCGCCAAAGTGCCATCCTACACTTATAAGCTGTTGGTATACGATGCCGCAAATCCCAAAGGAAAGGACATTACGTTTAACCTGGATAATCAATTCATCCAGGGAACAAAACTCACCTACAACAAAAACGGGAGTGTAACAGTTGCCGGATTGTATAAGAGAAAACACAATGGTAATATCAATGGCGCATTTTACGCCACTTTTGATCCCAATAACAATGAAGTAAAAGACCCAAAAATGGTGCCTTTCAGCCCTGAAATGGTAACATTGGTAGACAAGGATAATTTTGGTACCGATAAGGACTCCGATCCCGGTCTTTTCCCCGGGTTCAGGATATTACATATCCTGAACCGCACCAACGGCAGCGTGGACCTTATCTCCGAATACTACCGGCTGGATGTGATCACGACCTATAATGCAGCCACACGCACCACAACAACTTCTTACCGTTATACCTACGGAGACATTATCAATACTAATATTGATAAGGCAGGTAAAGCCGTTTTCACCCGTATTCCAAAAAATCAAAAACTAACTAACTCAAATATTTTCCTGGGCTATTACCCGCTTGTGTATGGTGATAAACTAGTACTGCTATACAATGACGATAAGGATAACGTGGAAAGGGATATGGATAAAAAACCTGACGATGTGGTAAACTTCAAACGTTCCATTTTTATGGCCGCTACCATTGATGCGAAAGGGAACGTAAGCCGCCAGGCTGTTTACAGCCACCTGGATGAAGACTATGTTACCCTGCCAAGAGAAGTGGCTAAGATTTCAGACACCAAATACCTCGTGGTATCCGACCTGCTGAAGCTGTTTAAAAAACGCACGAGGTTCGGCGTAATGGAAATGAAATAAAAAAATTGATATTACTCAAAAAGAACCCTTTTGCCAAAAACGCGAAAGGGTTTTTTAATTGCTCCCGGATCAAAAAAGGATTATGCATTTTTACAATCCATGCACAGCCCCGTAACCACCATTGCTGCCTGTGCAGGTGTAAAACCCTGTGGTAATTTTACATCCGGAACGGTGACGTCATCCAGGCAAAAGGTTTTGTCACAGTTGGTGCAGATAAAATGTACGTGATTATCGTGGTGATGACCCTGCTCGCAATTGTGGCGGCACAGTGCATATAAAACAGAATTATCCGTGGTAGGTATCTGGTGAATGATCCCTTTCTCTACAAAAGTCTGCAGCGTGCGGTACACCGTAACACGGTCGAAGGCAGCATCTGTGTTTTTTTCAATATCTGCATGCGCCAATGCCCCTTCCGTATCCAGGAAAAGTTCAAGGATTTTTTTGCGGCTCTCCGTTACACTCAGCCCGCTTTTTTTCAGTATATCTGAATGATTTTCCATTGTTCTCAATTGGGGTTGTTGGTAAAACCCGTCATAAATCTTTTCGGGGCTACTTTTTCTTTCAGCAGGCCATCAATATCATCCATCAGTTTCACTACTTCGTCTTCTTTTAAGCCATCGTAAATTCCTCTTACCCTCCTGTATTTGTCAACCAATGCAAAAAACTGGGTATGGATAAATTCATCTTCAATTCTTTGTAAGCTATCCGGTTTGCCATCGTCTATCATGTATCCCTGCCGGGCCATTTCATAAAGCTCTTTTTTAGGACCGGTTAAAAATTGCCAGTTGCTATTTATCAACTGCTGGTTATTGTTTAACTGCGAGGTGTTTATTTTGTAGGACCCGTCTTCACTTTTTGTGAGGGTACCAGCAAGCATTTTTTGCCCATATGCTTTCAGTACAGGCACACTATCCACTTCCGGCATACAGGTATGGGAAAGGATCAAAAACCGGGGTTCATTTTTATATTTTTCAAAAACACGGCGCATATTGGCGTTCATCTTTGGACAGATGCCCTTGCAGGTGGTAAAAAAATATTCTGCTACGTAAACTTTGTTATCTGTATCCGCCTGGGTGACCTGCTTTCCATCCTGGTTAATGAATTTAAAGGCTGGAACTTCCGGGTTGATCACCGCCAGTTTTGAAGCAGAAAAATCATAATCCCTGAATATGAATAAGTAAAAAACAAGTAAGAGCACTGCAAAAAATCCCAGGTATATCCACAATTTATTTTTCATCCCTTAATATTAAAATGCAAATTTACTGCTAACCGGTCAGCAGTGAAAATATAAGATAAGTGAACCCTTAATTGCAACAGTATTGCAAATATCCCCTATCTTTGCCCTCCATGAATTTAAAATTGAACTGGGATGGTTTGGGAATTGCCACTTCATTAGCCTGTGCTATTCATTGTGCAGTGCTGCCGCTGTTAGTATCAAGCCTTCCCTTGTTCGGCATCAATATCATTCACAACCAATTATTTGAGTGGAGTATGATTGCCTTGGCTTTTGGAGTTGGTGTGTATTCCCTTGGTCATGGGTACGTTAAACATCACCAATCGATGCTTCCGATGGGAATTTTTGTGGCGGGATTTATTTTCCTGGTGACCAAACAATTCTTTCATGGGTATGAAAACTGGCTGCTTGTGCCGGCAGTGTTAATGATCGTGACTGCTCACTATATGAATTACCGGTTTTGCAACAGGAGCAAATGTAGTTCTCCCCATCATAAACACTAGTGCATTACGCTTCTTAAAACCGGTACTTACGGAAGGTTAAACGATAGTCCAGGTTTCTCTTCCTCTCAGCAATTTATCCAGGTCACCATTCCCGCTTTTGGCAACAGCTTCCTGTAGTTGCATTTCCATTACATCCTCGTAACAGGCGCGTTCGGTTTCATAAAAAACGCCGAAGGGCCTTGGGAGATGGCCTGCTAATTTCGGATCATCAAACATGCGGATCAATATCTGCGCTTTATAAAAGTCTTTTTCATCGTGTATCCACAACTCATCAGTAGATGCTCCTTCTGCAAGGTCTACAATGACCGGCTTAAAACCATCCAGTTTTATTCCCTTGTTTTGTGCGGCACCGAATACCAGTGGCCTGCCATGTTCCAGGAACAGCACTTCATCCGGTTTGGTACTTTTTTCTGTAAATATTTCGAAAGCGCCGTCATTAAATATGTTGCAGTTCTGGTAGATCTCCAGGAAGGAAGCGCCTTTGTGTGCCTGGCTGCGCAGCAACATTGCCTGCAGGTGCTTGGGGTCCCTGTCCATGGTTCGGGCGATAAAACTCGCATCTGCGCCCATAGCCAGGGCCAGTGGATTAAAAGGATGATCTATACTGCCCATTGGCGTACTCTTGGTCACTTTTTTTTCTTCTGAAGTAGGGGAATACTGACCCTTCGTTAAGCCGTAGATCTGGTTATTGAACAACAAAACGTTGACATCAAAATTCCTGCGTAAAAGGTGAATAGTATGGTTTCCGCCGATACTAAGTCCGTCGCCATCACCTGTAACAATCCATACGCTTAGATCCGGCCTTGCAGCTTTGAGGCCACTGGCCACAGCAGTTGCACGACCATGTATACTGTGCATACCATAGGTATTCATATAATATGGGAAACGACTGCTGCAACCAATGCCGCTCACAATCACGATATTTTCTTTCGGTATGCCGAGTGTGGGCATAATCTTCTGTACCTGGGCAAGAATCGAATAATCACCACAGCCAGGACACCAGCGTACTTCCTGGTCGGTTGAAAAATCTTTAGCGGTGAGGGCGGGTTTCTCTATTGTTTCTGTAGACATGTCAATCTGAGTTAATACTACAAAGTTATTTATAAAACAAATGCCAGCATATGTTTTATAAGATAGTACTATGAAAATTTGCCTTTTACTCAATCCCATATATAAAAAGAAATAATATAAATTACTTTTGATAGGCTGATCATTGGTCCCGGGAGGCGGCCGGTGAAAAATTCCCAACCAAAACGATTGAGACATGAAAAAAGTCAAATCACTCCCCAGGTTATTTTTTATTGCTCTTGCACTGATTTCTTCGGCTTATGGCCAGAATATAGAAGGCAAAGTAACGGATGCCGCCAGCGGGAAAGGGGTGGAAGGTGCATCAGTGCTGATCAAGGGTGGAACAATAGGCACCAGCACGGATGCCAGCGGCCATTTTACCATCGCTGCTAAATTAAATGATGTGCTGGTAATTTCTGCGACAGGCTACCTGCCTCAACAGGTTCGGTTAACCAGCACGGGAACCCTTGCGATTGCCTTGCTGGCACAGGCTACCGAACTTGACCAGGTCGTACTCCTCGGTAGCAGGAGTGGTGGCAGGGTGAAAACGGAATCTCCTGTACCCGTGGATGTGATCAACATGAGTAATGCGCTGCAAACTACGGCGCGACCGGATCTCACTTCCATGCTCAACTATGCGGCACCTTCTTTTAATTACAATAAACAAAGTGGAAGCGACGGCGCCGACCAGATAGATCTCGCTACATTGCGTGGGCTTGGCCCGGATCAAACACTTGTGTTGGTAAATGGTAAACGACGGCACCAGACTGCCTTTGTAGCCGTGTTCGGCACGCGGGGACGCGGCAACAGCGGCACCGATATGAATGCCATTCCCGAGGCCGCAATTGATCGCGTGGAAATTTTAAGGGACGGCGCATCTGCACAATACGGCTCAGATGCCATTGCCGGTGTGATCAACCTTGTATTAAAAAAGAATACGGACAAATGGCAGATCAACCTTGGGGGATCCGGTTATTACGACGAAAAATACAACCCGGCTTTTAGTTCGGCTTTAAAAAGTCAATACGAATACGATAACAGGATCGATGGCGCCGCTTTTAATTTCGGCGTAAACAAAGGTTTTAAATTTGGGGACAAAGGATTCATTAATCTCTCGGGTAATTTTTTCGCACAGGGTAAAACATACCGCCAGGTGTTGGATACGAATCTGAATAATGAAGATGCCTTGCCGGTAAACCCCGGGCGCAGGGCAAATGGCGATGCCTCAGTAACCAGTGGCGGTGTTATGCTAAACATGGAAACCCCTTTAGGATCTGCCACTACCAGCTTTTATGCTTTTGGTGGGTATAATTATAA
Source organism: Chitinophagaceae bacterium (assembly GCA_036676685.1). GTDB lineage: Bacteria > Bacteroidota > Bacteroidia > Chitinophagales > Chitinophagaceae > Ferruginibacter. The sequence continues at coordinate 11,425 of JAKFCK010000362.1, forward strand.
ATCTTCGGATGCTTTTGCCTATACCAGGAGTTTCCACGGGTATAACCCGCTTTCGTCCTCCAGGCCGGCAAGGTTTCCAACTGATGCTAACGGAAATCTTCATTGGGTACCGGATATTATGAAAAGTATCCCAACAGCAGGGGATCTCCCGGATACTGTCTTTAATCCCCATATCCAGACCCATATCACCGATTATTCAGCGGCCGTTGGTTTAAAAGGAAAAATAAATGATACCTGGACCTGGGACCTGAGCACCACCCTCGGCAGAAATGACTTTCATTATTATGGCGATAAAACATTTAATGCTTCTTTGGGTGTGGCCGGCGCTGGTAAAAATCATTTTGACGATGGCGGTTTTAACTTCCTGCAAAATACCAGTAATGTAGATTTCAGCAGGAACTTTACTACTATTGCAGAAGGTTTGAGTTTATCGGCGGGACTTGAGTTCCGGTATGAACAATACAAAATTTATGAAGGAGAGAAAGACTCCTATTTTAATTATGACCTGCCAAACGATAAAGCAGCAGGGGCGCAGGGTTTCCCGGGTTTTCAGCCGGTAGATGTGGTAAAAGCAGACCGGACAAATGAGGGGCTTTATGTGCAGGCGGACCTGGATGCCACACGGGACTGGTTACTAAGCGCTGCTGTGCGTGTAGAAAATTACAGCGATTTTGGGTTCCTCGGCACCTATAAGTTTGCTACACGTTATAAGGTTTCCCCTTCGGTAAATATCAGGGGTTCGGTCAGCACCGGCTACAGGGCACCTTCCCTGCAACAGATCAATTTCAGCAATACCTTCACCAACGTGCAGGGCGGCAATTCTTTTGATGTGAAGATCGCCCCAAATTACAGCCCCATCACAAGGGCAGCAGGCATACCTGAATTGAAGGAAGAAACTTCTGTAAATGCCAGCCTTGGCTTTACGGCCAAACCAACTGATGAATTTACGATTACCGTGGATGGTTACCTTGTAAAAATAAAAGACCGGGTAGTGTTGTCCGGGCAGTTTGATAACAGCAATACCGCGCTGCAGCCTATACTGGATCAACTGAACGTAGCGCAGGCACAGTTTTTTGCAAACGCAGTGAACACGACCAATGCCGGTGTGGACATCATTTTGAGTTACGCAAAAAAATGGAAAAGCAAGAGCCTGAACCTCACTTTTGCGGGGAATATCCAGGACATGAAAATAGACCAGGTGAATGTGCCTGCAGCTTTGAATAACAGTTTTGAAGAACGCCAGGCATTTTTTAGTGACCGGGAGCAGAAATTTGTACTTGCATCTGCACCGCCGCTAAAACTTGGGCTAACCGCCGACTATGGTTTTAATAACAATGTGCGCCTGGGTACTCACCTCACTTATTTTGGAAAAATAATATTACTGGGATATGGTTATGCCAATACTTACCCGCCATTAGTTGATCTTGATAACGGATCAGGCACTGTGCCGGAACAGTTTAACTACGATGGAAAACTGGTAACAGATGTGTATGCCTCTTACAGGTTGTCCAAAGCTATGAGTTTGTTTATTGGGGTAGACAATGTCTTTAACGTTCATCCTGATCTTGGTTACGTACCAGGTGCAAAACTTTCCGCTTATGATGGCGAAACGGGCGGCCCCTGGGATGCCGTGCAGATGGGTACCAACGGCATCAGGATGTTCGTAAAAGCGCAATTCAACTTTTAATACCGGGTGGCACCTTAAACGGATTGCAGCTCTTCCCAGTATTCCGCAGCTCTTCTTGTATGGGGAACGACAATCGTTCCCCCCACGATATTCGCTACGGCAAAAACTTCATACATTTCTTCCGTGGTCACGTTTAGTTCCCGGGATTTGCCGAGGTGATATTTGATACAATCATCACAGCGCAGTACCATACTGGCTACCAGGCCCAGCAATTCCTTTGTTTTCACATCCAATGCGCCTTCGGCGTACGTATTGGTATCAAGATTCCAAAGCCTTTTGATCACGAGGTTATCCTTACCCAGGATAAGTGCGTTCATCCGTTGACGGTAGTCATTAAATTCACTTACAAGAGTGCTCATAAAATATAATTAAAACGTGAAGGTAGTATTTCGGCTGCCATTGGAGACAGGCATCAATCAGGGTTGCCAGGAAATAGGCACTGTTAACCTGATCAGCGTTCCGCCATGGGAAATGATCTCCAGCGTCCCTTTGATTTCCCCGATCCTTTTTTTCATATTTTTCAGGCCATTGCCAAATTCATTTTTTTCCTGTATACCCTTACCATTATCCTGGATTTCCAGCTGGAGATGCTGATCCAGTAGTTGTATCCTTAGATCCACGCGGGTTGCACCGGAATGCTTTAAAACATTATGCAGCGCTTCTTTGGTAATGAGAAAGAGATTTTTCCTTTGAACTCCGCTGAGTTCATTACCAAATGGAACATCCCCGGCGGAATAGAAGCCGAAACGGATCCTGCTTCCTTCAAAATAAGAAAGCCCGTATTGCCGCACGTATTCAACAAAATTGCGGAGGGTATCATTCTCTGTATTAAGGCTCCAGATAATGGTATTCATGCGCTGCGCAATTTCTTTGGAAGTTGCTGATATCTTACCCGCAAAAGAAGCTACCCCGGTGCCATTATCTTTTAATACCATCAGGTCACTCATCATCCTTATGCTGCTTAATCCCCCGCCCACATCATCATGCAGGTCAGCAATAATCCGTTCTCTTTCCAGCAAGACCGCCTGTTGCCGGTTATAAGCAGCATCCAGCAAAGATTTTTCATTGTCCGCGATCTTACGCTGCAAGGCTACCGTAAACAAAAAGATGTCTAATAAAATGCTGATCATTACCGGGATATAAGTGTTCGCATTGTTCACCCATCCAACGGGATTTTTAACCAGGTACAGTGAGAGTAACAAGGTTATGATACTCCCCACCAACACAATGATGCTACCCCAGATAATGTATTTGGAGTAGGGCACGCTATATTTAAACAGTGCAGTAACCACGTAAAGCTGGAGCGGAAATAACATCAGCCCGATAATGTAATAAACCGGGTCATAGGGTATATGAAAAATATTACCCAGCAAACATGCTGCGGCCAGCACTACATAAAAAATAAGCAGGAACCGGAATATGCGGTACAAAGGCCGGGAGCGTTCTTTCAGGCCCAGGTAGTACATTACGAAAAGAGAATACGACACGCTGATAAAAAATTGTACGGGCCTTTTAAAAAGGTTGAACGCGTCAATACTTTTTACATCTTCCAATGGAATACCAAAGAAAAATTCAGGGATAGCCAGGAGATAGTATACCGATAATAAGAACAGGTATAAAGCATAATAGAAATATTCTTTTCGCTTTAAAATACTGAATTGAATAAAAAAGAATATTGACATAAAAAATGCAACACTCTCAAAGAAATAAATAAAGTATTCGCTTAGCTGGTTCATGCCGCAGTCAATGCCAAAAAATGTTGTTGAACATAATGAGTCAAATAAAGATAAGATATGCTGATCATTATCGCTTCAGGTAAAGGTTTACTGCTTCTACCCTTGTATTTACCTGCAGTTTTTTATAGATATTCTGCACATGTTTTCTTACCGTGCCCCAGCTGATGTCGAGTGCATCTGCCACTTCTTTGCCGATAAGGCCTTTTGCCAGGTGGTCCAGTACCATTTTTTCCCGGTCACTCAGTGATTCAATGATGGCGTTGGCTTTGGCAAGGCTTGTAAAACTCGCCACAACTTTGCGTGCAATACTGCTGCTCATCGGGCTTCCCCCGGCTATCATATCATCCAATGCATTAATGATCTGCTGCGGCCCTTCCGTTTTCAGGATGTACCCGCTTGCCCCGGCTTTTAACGAATCAAAAATTTTATGATCATCTTCATAAGCCGTACACATCAAAAAAAGCATGGAGGGAAACCGGGATTTTAAAACGTTCACACACTGTATGCCGCTCATACC
>JAKFCK010000363.1:0-14352 GCA_036676685.1 Chitinophagaceae bacterium
GCGTTCTTCGTGGCGCTCAGTGTGCCGCTTAGTGTTTTTGTTGCATTTTTATTTTTACCTATTGCAGATGGGATTATCGGCACAACGGTAACGCTGAACTTTATCGTGCTGTTTGCGCTGTTGTTTGGCCTCGGGATCATTGTAGACGATGCCATCGTGGTGATAGAAAATACGCATCGGATATATAGCAATGGTAAAGTGCCTATCGTGCGAAGTGCAAAAGAAGCAGCCGGTGAGGTTTTCATCCCGGTATTGGCCGGTACAGCAACTACACTTGCACCTTTTTTTCCGCTGCTATTCTGGAAGGGCATCATTGGTAAGTTTATGATCTACCTGCCCACGATGCTGATTCTTACCCTGGCTGCATCCCTGATCGTTGCGTTCATTTTTAACCCGGTATTTGCGGTAAGTTTCATGAAGCCGGAGGGAAAACAATTTGAGAAACCGAAAAAAGCTGTGTTTAAAAATAAATGGTTTTTGTCAACGATCATCCTGGGGGTAGTATTTCATTTAATTGGAACTTCGGTAGGGATCGGAGACGCTTCGTATAAAATGGCAGTAGAGTCAAATGGCAGTGCACAAACTTTTCATGGATTGGCCAACTTTTCATTATTGATGGCTTTGCTAATTCTGCTGCATACCTATGTAATTAATGACACCATTCATTACTTCCAGGCCAGGGTACTTCCCGGGTTAATGGCCCGTTACGAAACCCTGCTGCGTTGGGTATTAAAGGGTTGGAGGCCTGTATTGATGCTGGTCTCTCTATTTGTATTATTTTTTGTTTCCGTAGGCTTATTAATGCTCAGGGGAAATAAAAGCACCTTTTTTCCGAGTGGTGATCCGAATTTCGTGTATGTGTATTTGAAGATGCCTCCCGGTACCGACGTTAAAAAAACGGATAGTATCACCAACCTGCTGGAGAGAAAAGTATACCACGTCCTCGGTGACCAGCAGCCTGGTAAGGAAGGAAGCATTGTAGAAAGTGTGATTGCCAATGTGGCCAACAGTGCCAATAACCCAAGTGATAATAACCGGAGTGTGCAGCCTAATCTTGGTAGGATACAGGTGTCATTTGTCGAGTATCACAGAAGAGATGGCAAAAAAACCAGGCCAATCATGGATTCCATCCGGGCACATATGGTGGGTATTCCGGGGGCCATTATCCAGGTGGCACAGGAAGATGGAGGACCTCCAACAGATCCCCCTGTAAACATCGAGATAAGCGGCGACAATTTTGAAGCCATTTCAAAAGTGGCCAGCGACCTGGGTAATTATTTAGATACGAACCAGGTTTATGGTATTGAAAACCTTCGCATGGATGTGGACCTGAACAGCCCGGAGATAACCATCAACGTTGATCGTGAAAAAGCAATGATGGAAGGGGTGAGTACGGGACAAATAGGGATGGAGATACGCACCGCCTTGTTCGGCAAAGAAGTGAGCAAACTAAAGGAGGGCGAAGATGAATACAAAATCCAGTTAAGATACACGGACCTTGTTCGCCAGGATGTAACCAACCTGATGAATATGCGCATCACTTTTATGGATATGAATACCATGCGGGTGAAATCTGTTCCCATAAGTGCGGTTGCTACTTTGGATTATACCAATACCAGTGGAGCCATTGCCCGGAAAAATGCAAAACGTACGATCCAGCTGCAGTCAAATGTACTGGACCCGACGATGACAGCTAAAGTAAATGAGGAATTAAAAGGTAAGATTGCAGACTTTAAGGCAGTGAATAAGATCCCTGCCGATGTAAACATAAAACAATCCGGCCAGGGCGCACAGGAAGCTGAGACCAACGAGTTCCTGATCACCGCTTTTTTCCTGGCACTGGGATTGATATTTTTAATATTGGTTTTACAGTTTAACTCTCTCAGCAAACCTTTCATAGTATTAACCGAGATATTCTTTTCCGTAATTGGTGTATTCCTGGGTTATGCGCTCACAGGAATGACGATTGCTACCATCATGTTATTGGTGGGGATCATCGGGCTTGCAGGTATCGTAATAAAAAATGGTATCCTGTTGATAGAATTTACAGATGAGCTGCGCGGCCGTGGTGTAAGAACCAGGGAAGCAGCGATACAGGCCGGGAAGATCAGGATCATACCGGTAATGCTTACGGCGATCGCTACCATGCTGGGTTTGCTGCCACTTGCTGTTGGATTCAACATTGATTTTGTGTCGTTTTTCCAGACACTGAATCCGCATATCTTCTTTGGTGGTGATAGCGTGGTATTCTGGGGTCCCCTCAGCTGGACGATCATCTTTGGCCTGATCTTCGCGTTTTTCCTCACTTTGATGATGGTGCCAAGTATGTACCTGATAGCTGAAAGATTACGGAGACCCATGGATAAATTCTACGGAACCAAGTACGTGGCCATCTTTGGTTTTACCGGGCCCTTATTTTTTCTTTTTGTCGGGATCATGTACCTGGTTAGAAGGCTGCAGGGAAAAAAAGTATGGAGCGGCAAAATAAAGGAAACCCCCTCGGCATAAGATTTTGTTTTTGTTTGTAAAAAAACTGTTCACCCCGGTGAGCAGTTTTTTTTTGCCTGCAGATAAGTCAGCTTTCCAGGTGGCGGTATGGTTATTGATTTGATATAATTAATTAAAAAGCTTTCATATGATCAAACAGAAAAAAATCGGCATATGGATGGACAACTTCCACGCCGGTATAGTAGGGCAGGAAAATCCTAATGATGAGGCATTTAGCGTGCTGGCATATGTAACCGGGGAGCAGAATACCGAGACAGCGAGCGAAAAACATGGCAACAACCATGAAAGAATGCTGCAGGCAAAATTCTTTAAAGAAATTACCACGCACCTTACGAATGCCACCCACCTGCACGTAACAGGACCAGGGCTGGCGCAGGAGAAATTCATCCATTACCTGGAAACTGTGCCCCAGTTTAAAAACACTAAAACATCCCTTTGCACTTCCAATAAAATGAGCGAGGATCAACTCCTGAAATTTATGGAGGAAAAGCTGAAGTAAAGTGTAAAAAAAATCATCCCGGTAGTGACGGGATGAATTTTTTAAAGTACCTGTGATAAGCGCCTTATATCAACCTTTTTTCTCCAGTACCAGCACCACTTTATTGAAATCTGCAGCTGCATTGATCACCTGCTTAAAGCTTTCAAATTGGGTTAGTGGGTATTTGAGATCTTTGTAAGTCTCCAACACATAAACCTGCAGCACATTGTTCTCCATTTTGTAAGAGCTCACAAATCCCATGTTGACTTCGCCATCTATTTTATGTTGCACGTCTACTATGATAGATTCAAGATTTTTCACGGTATAACCTGCCGGAATTTCAAAGGAAAGTTTTCTTTCCATGATATGCGGGTAGGCAATTTCGGCGGGTAATCTCCTTGTTTTTTCCTGGTACATCTGTTCCTGGTTCCCGATAAACTCACCCAGTTTTACCAACAATTTATTACCTGCCTTTTCCAGTAGTTCGGCTGTATGTATAGTGGCATTGATCACCAGTGGTTTATTCGTCCAGCTATCTGTCAAAAGGGTATTTTCACAGCTGATGTTTTTGATGTTGTCACTTTTGGCCACGCTTTTGATGATCTCCTTTACAGCTTCTTCCTGTTTGTCTTTTGGCAGGTAAGCCCATAAAGGCCTGTAGTTCATAGCAGCGTATCCGGTCAATATTTGTTTGCTGGTGATAATAAGGGAGTCTGCAGAGGGGTCAAGTTTTGCATAAACCTCCATGTTGTGTGCATTTGCAGACAGGGGTTCAATAGCGATATCTTCAAATTTCCCGATCGCAGTTTTTACGTCCCCGATCTGGGTGCCCTTGATAAATAAACCCCGGGTACCCGCCCAATAAGGATCTACAAAAGGGTAGCGAACCGCTGAGGCAGACGGTTCAATAAATTTTTTAGTTGCCGGGAAATAGATCAGGGTTTCATTGATCCTGTTCCAGTTGGCGAGGTCCTCGTCCAGGGGCAGTTGGTTGCGCACAGATGGGAAAACAATCTGGTATTTGATATTTTTATTTTCCAGCATCGCAACAAAAAATCGAACTGCGCCAAAATTATTGGTATTGCCGTTTTTAATCACAGCATCCATGTTATTTGCATCTTCACTCACGAGTTTGTTGTCAACATTTATCCTGGTCTTCATAAAGTCTTCCAGCAACCTGATCGTAGTTTCCTCGTTTGCCGTGGCTGGAATATTCGCATTATCGACAAACTTAGCTATGGCTTTTTTTTCTTTATCATTGAAAGTACTTGTATTATTAAAGGCATTCCTGGAAAGCTCCTTCCAGGTATACAGTTCCACATCATTATTTTGCGCCAGGTTGTAACTGAATTTATAATCTGCTCTTTGCAGGTATGCATCTCTTAACCCGTATTTCTCATCGTCCAGTTCGGGGATATCGGAGGAAAACCCAGGAATATAACGCTCTTCGCTTATCACGCTGTCTTTTAACACGGAAAAACCATTAAAACCTTTTGCATCAAATTTGAGGTGCCTGGGGGTGATCACCAAAAACCTCGCCTGGTGAAACGGTACCGCCTTTGTCTGGAAAGTTTCGCTACCAAAAAATGAAGGATTTCTTTTTACCGTGTAGCAGTATTCAACTTCCGCACCCTTGTCCAGGCCTTCCATGGCAAACAACTTGTACTTATTACCGTCCTCCTCTTCTTCTTTTATTTTATTAGCAGGCACATTGATAATTTTGCCCGTGGAAGTGATCACCCGTGCGCGGATATCATATAATTCTGCACCGCCGGGTATAGGAAGGTATATTTTGTTAAACATTTCTATACCCTTATCGTCCTCCACTTTTACCAGGCGATACACATAATTAAACTGAAAGAGATTTTTACCTTCAAATTTGTAATGAAAAGTGCGGCTGTCCATCAGGTACACCGCACTCTGTCCTTTGAAATTGGAGGGCAACTTGTGCAATGCGGGTGTAACCGACCAGGCCGGCATTTTTTCATATAGCCCATTTCCCTGGCAAAGGCCATTTAGGCTAAATAACATCGCCGGGACGGCCATTAAGATGTTCCTGCAATTCATAGTTAATTTTTATAGGGTGAATATTATTTTTTCTTTAAAACAACCTGTTCCTTATACGCGGGCGACACCGTGGCCACCGTTTTGTTCCAGGTTGCAAAATCCTGGGGCTGGATGTATAACTTTTTCATCACCAGTTTTTGTGTAGCGATGATTTCAGTTGAATGCAGTTTGTATTCGATTGAAAAGTTTATCAGGTCATTGGCGACAGCGACATTTTTTGGAATGTAGTCTGCCGCATAACCTTCGGGGATTTTAAGAGAATGGACCTGGTTAATAGTGTATAGGTAGTCATTCTCTATAGCTATTTTTCTTTTCGCGGTGTCTATGTTGGTCGTTGAGAAAAGTTTCTCAAGGTTCAGGTTAATATAGATCTCATCGCCGATGGCCTTGGCATAATCCGGTATTTCAAAAGTTGAGGAAATGTTTGCAACACGCCTGGTACTATCGGTCAACCCGATGCTGTAGTCCTGCATGATAAATTTATTGCTTCCCTTGGCCATCCTTCTCCTTGCATAAACTTTTTCATCTTCACCCTTGTTGTAAGCCAAATTTGCATAAACATCGCTTCCAAAATATCCTGAATAATCTACTGAACAATTACCAAGTACAGTGTTTTTGGAGATGGTTAAAAAGGTACTGTCTGTGATGATATTCTTTGCTGCAGGTATCACCGGCACTTTTACGAGCTCAAATTTCTCCGGGCTTATACTGATTAAAGCCTCCTTATCCTGGATGCCGCTGGTGGGAAATCCAAAAATGCAATTAGGATCAGTAGCATCCAAAAAGGTCCATGACTTATCAATTTTTACGGCACAGATCATATGGTTATCTGTTACCGGTAAGGGCACATCAGTATAAGTATAAGGAATATCCCTTGTGCCGATCCAGGTAAAATAGGCGGGCAGCCCACTTATTTTCAGCATTGCTGTAAGGATGCTTGCCATGTCCTTGCAGTCGCCATATCTTTTGGAGCACACATCCGCAGCCTGCCTTGGCACAAACCCTTCCAACCCTTCTTCAAATGCCACATACTTAATGTGGTTCTGCACCCATAGATAAATCGCCTGCGCCTTTTCCCCATCGGTTTTTTTATGCTGGCAGATGCTATCGGTAATTTTTTTTAAGTTTTCGTTGGGCTGGGTATTAATGTTATCCAGGAAATTTACGTTCCATTTATACAGTTCGTTTACAGAACTAAATACCGGGATGGTTTGGCCGTTGTTCTGGTAGTTGGCTACATATACAATCACGTGCAGTGCATAGTAAGGGAAGCTGGTGCCATCGCCAAAATACTCATGGTTTTTAATATTGCTGGCCGTGAAGGCTAATTTTTTCTTTTTGCCAATATTGGTGGTTTTCACGGTAACCATGTTTTTTTCATCATTCTTAATGATATACCTCACATCCACATCCTCGGGAAATGTGACACTGTAACTGGCATTATGTACCGGGAGGTAATTACTGAAATAAAAAGTGGAGAGGAACCGAACGTCTTTATTAAAATGTTCTGTTTCCACATGCGAAATACTCCCTTTAAGCATACGTGGATAATCAAACGAGGTTTCCTTTACGCCATCATAAAAAACATTCTGGCTCCTGGAGGATTGTGTTTTAAAATCTGAGACCTTAATTTTTTTCGTTCCGTCACCTTCGGGTACGATCGTGTAGGCTTCCACTTTTTTCAGTTCATTAAAACTACTATGGTAAACTTTGTCTTTATTAAACATCCCATTGGCATTATCATCCAGGATCATCATTTCTGATAATTCACTCGCTTCTGCGCACGGAATTCCTTTCCTGTACAGTATTTCTACTGATCTGCTGATATTGGAAAACACCGCTAGTTTATCAGGAAATAATTTCTGCATTTTTTCTACGGTCTGTGCCCCGGCTATTGTAAAAGTAGTAAGCGCGATAAGGGTAAAACAGCTGGTTAAAAAAGGCTTCATAAGGTTATTTTTTGGATTCCATTACCCCATATTTGTAGAGGTAAGTGCTGGTAAGCTTACCCGCTGTGAAATATTTACATTCCCCGTTTAAATCACCCAGGTAATAGTTGACATCCTCAGTTAAGGACCCATCTTCATTATAGTTTTTAAAAGCACCATGCTCTTCTCCAAAATAATAATTGTGGTCTTTCATTATCTTTCCGCTGGCGTAATAACTTTTATAGTTTCCATTATCCAGCCCGTTAATAAAATTGCCCACAGATCTCACCTTGCCGTTGGAATAATAAAAAGTTCTTTCACCGTTCAGCGCTCCTTCATTAAATGTCATATGTGCACTTTTTTCCCCAGTCCTGTAATAGGCGTTAAGGGTGCCTGATCCTTTTTTCAAAGGTATCATTGGCAAAAGCTGGCCAGTTTTATCTTCATAACTATATCCCTGTATTTCATCTTTTTTATAATATGTTACCATGATAAGCATCCCGTTATCTCCAAAATGTTTCACTCCGCCGTCCAGGTTGCCCTCACTAAAATTGTACTCACGCGTAACATTTCCCTGTTCATCATATGAAATTGATTTGCCATCCAGTAATCCTTCATTGTAAGTTTCCGTTTCTAAAAGTTTGCCATTGCGGTAATAATATTTCCAAAGGCCTGTTTTGGAACCTTTATCATATATTCCCTCGGTCTGTACCTGGCCATTTGGGTGCCAGTAAGTATAATTGCTGTCTAATGCGCCGTTTTTATAATAGGTTAGACTGCGTTTGGTTCCATCACCATTCATCACCTTATAAGAGCCGTTTAACTTGTAATGTTTATAATTACTTTCAAAATAAAGTTTACCATTGGGGTGATTAAAATGAACCTTGCCCTCACCTTTGTTCAAAGATGAACCAAGGACTAAATTTCCGGCACTGTCATATTGTTCGATCTTATAGAACCAGCCCTTGTCGTAATACTGTTTATTATCCAGTTTGCCGTCTGGTGAAAAATATTCCGCTACACCATGTATGTCGCCGTTGAGGTAATATTGCTTGCTGGTCATCTTACCAAGCAGATCATAATCCAGCGCCGTACCCTGTTGTTGATCATCCACATACCAACCTTCAAATGAAACCTGGCCATTCAAATAATGGTTTACAAAATACCCGTCTGCTTTGTCTGCTTTGTAGTTGCCCTCCTGTTTCACTTTGTTATTCGGAAAAAAAAGAGTCTTTTTACCTTCCGTTTTTCCATCTTTATAAACAGCCCGGGCAGATATATCTCCATTCTTGAAATAGTAGGTAAACTCACCTTCTCCCAATCCATCTTTTGAATAATAACCCTGGCTTTCCTTACTCCCATCCGCACCGTAGAAAGCTATTTCGGCATTCCCTTTCCGGCTTGTGGTGTTGCTGATCACTTCCCCTTTTTTGTTAAAAAACTTAATATCCCGTAACCGGCCTTTCTCAAAAATGGTTTCACTGTAAACCAGGCCATCCTCATCAAAGTTTTCCTGCTTTCCTTCCGCTTCTCCTTTTTTATAAAAATTCTTTGATGCTACTTTCCCGTTTTTGTAATAAGAGATCCACTCACCATCCAGTTCTCCCTTTACAAAATTTTCCTGGTAAGATATTTTATTGTCATCATAGTATGTAAGCCATAAACCGGACTTTTCTCCGGCCACCAGCATCCCTTTCATTTTAAGGTTAGCATTTTCATGGTATTCTTTGTATTCCCCCCCGGAAACATCGTTGGTATAATTCAGCACGGATTCAACTTTGCCATTGGCATGGTAGTAAGTAGCTGTGCCATCCTGCAAGTCATCCTTATAACTCGTCACTGTTTTTAAATAATCATTTACGTGGTAATATTTTGCTGGGCCGTTTTTTTTGCCTGCCTTATAGTTGATGACCGAGGATAATCTGCCACTGTAATAATAGGTCGTTTCCTGCCCCTCTTTAAGGTCATTTACATAATTGGAATTTGTGTACAACAAGCCGTTGTCACTCCATACCTGGGATTTGCCGTTAGCTTTATCTTCAGCATACTGGCTGAGTTCGCTTTGAATGCCATTGTTGTAAAAATAACTCCATACTCCCGTGCGCTGACCACCATTCGTGAAAGTACCGGCAGATTTTTTTGATCCATTTTCGTAAAAAAATTCCCAGGGCCCGGAAACTTCCTTTTCGTTTTTATTGGTTAGAGTATAGTTACCACGCCCGTTTATCCAGTAATTCTTAATATAATATTGAGGTTTTGCATTTGTACGTTTATTGTATACAAGCTCCTGGCTTTCTCTCAGTTCGTTCAAATAATTAGTGGCGGCAGTACTAAAGCTTTCGAGTTTCTTTTTTTCTTTTGCATTGTATTCTTTCACTTTTTTGATATCAAGGTCGCTAAACATTGTGAAAATAAGGGGCTCATACTGGTCCCTGTCCCAGATACCTTTATAGAGCGGAACATAGTACTGCATCCAGAAACCGGGATCGCCAGCAGTGTACTCCAATTTTTCAATCATCACCTGCAATTGTCTTACAATCGGGTCTTCAAGTTCGGCTTTTAGTTTATATTGTTTGTTTAGGGAAGCTTTACTCGTTAAGATCTCCTGGATTTCTTCAAAATCATCAACCCTTCCCGGCTTATATTTTTTGAGGTACTCTTCAGCGGAAATGTTGACTTCCGCAATTGTTTGAAGGAACGTAATTGCTTTTTTATTAAAGCGGCCAGACGGGGCAATCAACAGGTAGGTAGAAAAACTCAACATGGATTCCACAAGGTTGCCATTCAGCAAAGCGAGTTCCCCGAGGTAATAATGCGCTGATGAATAATATGGGTTTATCATCACGCACTTTTGAAAATTTAATCCAGCTTCATCATATCTTTCCTTTCGATAAAGGGTAATCCCCTTGTTAAACCACACGAGGTAGTTAAATGGATTTGCTGTGAGTATGGTATCATATGTTTGTAATGCAAGCCCGGTTCGGTTTGTCTCATCGTAGACATTCGCCAAAAAGCCGTACCATTTTGCTCTTTCATTTGGGAACAATAACAACGCCTCATTACTGTACTTTTCCGCAGCATTAAAATTGCTGTCAGTATAATAGCTTAAAATTAATTCATGTAATACCAGGGAATAATTAGTGTCGCTTACGGGCACTTTCAGGTATTCAGTGATGGCGGCTTTGTACTTTCCGTCATTGTGTAACGCTACGCCTTTCTCCATTATAACTTTGCTATTTACAAGAGGGTTTTCTAGTTCCCGTTGGGCAAATATTTGAAAGAAACTTAAGGAACAGGCACAGAGAAGCAGAGACGATTTTCTCATAACAGGGTAGGTTTTTATAGTTAGGATTAATGTTTTGGTTTAATGAAGTGATAAATGTAAGGTAAAATTACTTTACAGGCCCGCTGCGGTCCCGGCATTACAATGTTTTCATTAATTGTTTTATTGCCTACATATTAAACCTTTAATAATTATATGTTTGCCAGGCAGGGATTAGCAGAGTCTTAAACGCACAACAAAGCATAACATTGTTTAACGATCTCTAATTCTTCGTTAGTGGGGATTATTAATATTTTCACCTTTGAATCGGCTGTGTTTATTGCTCTTAACTGGTCAGCCGTTCCGACATTGGCAACCTGGTCCAGTTGTATCCCAAAATATTCCATATCAGCGCAAATTCTTTGCCTCGTGTCTGCTGAATTTTCGCCAACGCCAGCCGTAAACACAATCGCATCCAGGCCATTCAGTACAGCCGCGTATGCACCAATATATTTTTTAATCCTGTAGGCATACATATCAGATGCCAGTGCTGCGTTGTTATCCCCGGCTTCTATGGCCTTGCGGATATCCCGCATATCGCTGAAACCTGTCAGGCCCTGCATCCCGCTTTTTTTATTCAGCAGGTCACTTACTTCAGCCGGGGTAAATCCCAGCTGTTCTATCAAATGAAAAATGACGGAGGCATCTATATCCCCGGAGCGGGTGCCCATGATCAAACCGCTTACCGGTCCGAATCCCATGCTGGTATCTACCGACTTACCCGCATTTACTGCCGTCATGCTGCAGCCATTGCCCAGGTGAATAGTGATGAGTTTTGCTTTATCATTATGCAGGTAATTCATGGCCTGCTCACTTACATATTTATGGGAAGTGCCATGGAACCCATAGGCCCTTATACGTTTTTCGGTGTAAAAAGATTCAGGGATTGCATAACGGAAAGCTTTCTCCGGCATGGTATGATGGAAGGCTGTATCGAATACCGCTACCTGCCTGGCGTTAGTGAAGATCTTTTGGGCCACTTCAATCCCCAGGTAGTTGGCAGGGTTATGAAGCGGAGCCAGGGGAAACAATTCTTTTATTTTTTCTTTTATCTCGTTAGTGATGATGGTGGTGGCCTTAAAACTTTCTCCACCATGCACCACGCGGTGCCCAACCGCATTTATTTCTCCGGGGTCATGGATAACACCAAAATCCTCATGGGATAATAACGCCGCCACCTCGTGTAACCCGGCTTCATGATTCTGCAGTTGCAAAGTCTTCCTGATAACTTTTTCTTGCCCCCCGGTATAGACCTTATGCGTGATGACTGCATTCTCCAAACCAATTCGTTCTACAAGGCCACTACATACAGGATTCTCATCGGGCATTTTGAAAAGCTGGTATTTTATCGAGCTGCTGCCACTGTTGATTACAAAAATATTCATGTTGCTTTTATTTGTCCTGCGCCTGTATGGCCGTAATAATCACAGTGTTAAAAATGTCATCTACAGTGCATCCGCGGCTCAGGTCGTTGATAGGTTTGTTTAATCCCTGCAACATCGGGCCGATGGCCAGTGCACCTGTTTCTCTTTGCACGGCTTTGTAAGTATTATTACCTGTATTCAGGTCGGGGAAAATCAGCACGCTGGCCTGGCCCGCAACTTCAGAATCAGGCATTTTTTGTTTCCCCACAATTGGGTCTACGGCCGCATCATACTGGATGGGGCCTTCTACTTTCAGGTCAGGCCTTTTTTTCTTAACGATCTCTGTGGCCATTCTTACCTTGTCCACATCTGCTCCTTCTCCTGAAGTGCCGGAAGAATAGGATAACATGGCAATCCTCGGTTCTATACCGAATGCTTTGCTGCTTTCCGCAGAAGAGATGGCAATTTCGGCAAGTTGTTCTGCAGTTGGGTCGGGATTCACAGCGCAATCTCCGAAAACGGACACCCGGTCTGGCAGGCACATGAAGAACACGGAAGACACTGTAGAGATGCCTGGTTTTGTTTTTACAAACTGCAACGCCGGTCGGATGGTGTGTTGCGTGGTATGCTGGGCCCCGGAGACCATACCGTCTGCATGTCCCTTAAAAACCATCATGGTGCCAAAGTAAGATACGTCAGCCATCAGGTCACGCGCTGCATCCAGGGCAAGGTTTTTCGACTTTCTTAATTCACATAAGGTCTGGGCATAATTTTCAAAATGCGCGGAGCTGGTAGGGTTAATGATCCGGATCTTGTTAAGATCCATGTTTAAGCCTAACCTTTTAATAGAGGCGGTGATCTCTGCCGCATCACCTAATAATGTAATCTCAACAATTTCATGTTGCACCAGCCGGGCTGCGGCCTTAAGAATGCGGTCGTCATTACCTTCGGGGAGTACGATATGTTTCACAGACTGCTTTGCGCGTTTGGCCAGCTGGTATTGGAACATGTGCGGGGTTATTCCCTCCGGGATAAAAGCGACTATCTTTTCATCGAGTGCCAACACGTCCACATATTTTTCGAATGTGCTGATGGCGAGCTGTATTTTTTTATTGTTGTCAGATGATATTCTTGATTTTATGGAACCCAATACGGATGTGGCCTGGAATGTACCTTCCTTTACCAGGATAATGGGTAAAACCGTTTGCAGGCCATTCAACAATCTTAACACCGGTTCGTCCGGTTCAATGCCTGCTGTAAGTACGATACCGGCAACTTTCGGATAGTTTTTAGACACGCCTGCCAGCAGGGCCCCGATAATAATGTCCCCCCTGTCGCCCGGTGTAACTATCAAAACATTTTCAATGATATGATCTAAGAAATGGGGAAGGTGCATTGCACCGGTAACAAAATTATCTACCTGGTTGCCTAACTGTTCCTGGCCAAAAAGCAATTTACCGCCAAGTTGGTCAAGTATCTCTTTCATGGAAGGGTTTTGGAGATTTTTATCTGCCGGTATTACCGATATGATTGTACCGGGAGCAAGGTAGGCGCCCAGGGCTTTTTTTACCTCCTCCTGCATCCCCGGATTCACTTTGTTGGCAACAACGGCTAATACCTGTACATCACGTTTTTTAAAATTCCGCAACATTGCCTGCATAGTGTTAACTACCTGCCCCGTTGTTTTATTTTCACCGGAAACAACCATCACCACAGGAGCGTTCAGGTTTTTTGCGATGGTTATATTGGTTTCAAATTCAAATGCGGTTCCTTCGCCAAGGTAATCGCTTCCTTCAATCACAATAAAATCGTAGTTTTCTTCCAGCTTTTTTACTTTGCTTATCACGGTATTAATGAGGTCCCCTCTTTTTGCATCGGTCTCCATCTGCTTCATGGCTTCCAGGCGGGTATATGCGTAGGTGTCATCGAAAGCTATGGGGAGGCCAAAATAATTGACAATCGTTTCAATATCCACATCCTTCTTGTCCTTAGGGTCATCATTGATTATGGGTTTAAAATAACCCACCTTCCGCGCTTTTGCCAGAAGCATATTCACGATTCCCAGGGCGATAATCGATTTTCCGCTGTAGGGTTCTGTAGTTGCAATAAAAATTGTCTTGGTCATAAAGATTAAAAATGTGCGAGCAGCAAAGGTAGAGGGCGCACCGCATTAAAATTTCTAATAAAGATCATATGGTATACTGAAATAAGTCAGTTCCGTGGAACAACTTTTATCCAGTAAAAACAGTTAGGCAGCATTGCAGGCAACGAATAGCGCTGGTATTTAGCTTGACGCTCTTCGCAGTTTGCCCGCCCATAGAAAGTCTACCCCGGCAGCAACACCCACCCGCATACTCCCCGCTTATAAAAATACGCATCCGCAATTGTGTAAAATAATTACTTTGCAAAAAAAATACAATGAGAACGAACCACGATATTGACTATAAAATTTACGGGGAGGAATTGCAGTTCGTAGAAATAGAATTGGATCCTACCGAAACGGCTATTGCTGAAAGCGGGGCATTTATGATGATGGATAACGGCATAGAGATGCAAACCATTTTTGGTGACGGCAGCCAGCAGCGGGGCGGCGGTATTATGGGTAAACTATTAAGTGCAGGTAAACGACTGCTCCCGGGTGAAAGCCTTTTTATGACCGCATTTACTAATATGGGCCAGGGTAAA
>JAKFCK010000364.1:0-10365 GCA_036676685.1 Chitinophagaceae bacterium
CCACAACTTTAGCCTTGTAGGTTTTTTTATTGCTGAGGGTAACTGTGATCTCATCGGCTTTTTGCACCACGTGATTATTGGTTACAATAAAGCCATTGTCGCTGATGATCACACCAGAACCCGATGCTCTCTGTTCAGGGATAACACCCGAACGGCCGCCAAAAAACTGGTTCAGCATATCATCATCAAAAAAATCACTGAACGGGTTTTTCTGTTGAGTGCGGGGCAGGCTGTTAGTTACCTGCCTGGCATTGGTTTTTGTTTTGATGTGCACGACTGTAGGCGTGGCGGCCTGGGCCGGCATAATAAAGTCTGGAACACCACCCTCGCCGGGTTTATCACCGTCTAAAAAACCGGTGTACTTATAATTGGAAGGAACCACCCCGGCAGGCTGGCCGCCATAACTATCAGGTGCTTTAAAGTAATTTGTATACCCCCATATCAACCCAAGGGTTGTAATGGCACTAATCATTGTAGTGAGTAAAATTTGTTTCAATTTCATGGTGCTATTTTTTAGTTGGACTATGTTATGAATTCATTGTTCAAAACCTGTGCCTTTACTTACAAAGTAACGATGGTCTGACAAAATGTGATTTACCTACTGACATCTTTAACATTAAATTAGTAAGACTTTCGTAGATCATCAAATACCCAGTAAAAACTGCATGGTATCCACTCCATCGGCATAAGAAAAGAGCCCTGGGTCCTGTGATTCACCAAAACCGGTCCCCGTGCTTTTAATGATACACTGCACATCATCATTTTGTTCTAAATCCGCCATTATTTTGCTGGCATCCTGGTAATATTCAAAATAGATGTGGCTGATCGGGGAAAACAAGGCCGTATTTTCGGTGACCAGGGTGCTTCCATTGGTCATATAATAAATGCTGTTCAGCAGGATGATCGACAACTGGTAATCGTAATTGTTTTTGTATTTATTGTGATCCGCGAAATATAAATACTTGTTGAAAGTTTTCAGCAACGGAACAAAATCATACCCTGCCGGCACAAAAAGCTTACTCACATTCCGACAGCCCAGGCCGAAATAGAGGTGTATATCGTCGCTTAACCTGTCCAGTTCTTCTGCGGATTCTTCGCCGGAAATTATGGCTGCCGAGGTTCGGTTTTTTCGTATGATATGCGGGAACCTGGAAAAATATTGTTCGAAATACCGGGATGAGTTATTGCTGCCTGTGGCAATATACGCATCACATCCCTTTAGTATTTCCGCAAAAGAAATAAGTCGTTCAACGCCTGTATGCCGCTCACTCATTTTTTTTACAAGGAAACTCAGCAACACGTCATCTTTTGAAGATAGTTTGATGGTTTGCCGGTGACCGGACATAAAAACGGAGAGGAAATCATGAAAGCCCACTAATGGAATGTTCCCTGCCATTACGATCCCCACATTTTTTTGATGGACGTTATCATCCAGGTGATAATGTGCCACCCATTGATTAAGCAGGTTTTCATCCAGGAACCGGTGTGCAATTTTATTACAAGCCATATCAATAAAAGCAGGAATGAACCACCCGTTTTTGTGAGCAGCTTTTTCTTTTGTTTCCTGCCATTCGGGATCATCACTTTGCAAAAAAGTTCCCAGCCAAACCATTAAATTTATTCTCTCTTGTAAATTCATCCCGATATTATTAAATTGCAACAAAATTACACATAGATGGCTATAAAGATTACAGATGAATGTATAAACTGCGGGGCATGCGAACCTGAGTGTCCTAATAATGCAATTTATGAAGGTGGAGTAGAGTGGGCAATATCCGATGGAACGACTATCAAAGGCTCTTACACGCTTATGGATGGAACGGTTCTGGATTCCGATCAGCGCAACCCGCCGATCGCTACAGATATCTATTACATCGTACCCAATAAATGCACCGAGTGCCAGGGTTTTCATGAAGAACCACAATGTGCCGCGGTTTGCCCGGTGGATTGCTGTGTGCCGGACGAAGAGTACAGGGAAACCGTAGACGAACTGATGGACAAAAAGCAGCGGCTACATATTTAAAAAGTTATTTCGTGGCCGCAAGGCCTAAATAAGCAGGTGATATTTCCTGCACACCAGGCGAGGGTATTCTCTGTAGTACTTTCGCCTTTTTGTATTTAGTCCTTAAAGGATAATCCTTATCTTGCCCGCACATAATGAACAATTATGAATAAATGGTTTAGTTTAATGGTTTTGCTCGTGATGTGTGCCTGCAGTGAAAGGAAGCAACCCACCAAAAATACCGTGGATGAAAAGATTGCGCTGATTAAGACCGACAGGGCATTTTCAGATATGAGTGTGGCAAAGGGGATGAAGGCTGCCTTTATCGAATACATCGATAGTAACGGGGTTTTATTAAAACCTAATCACCTCCCGATCATTGGTGCCAATGCTATTGATTACCTTATCGCACAGGATGATTCCGGCTATACCCTTAACTGGCAGCCCCAAAATGCTTTTGTTTCCAGCTCGGGTGACCTGGGGTATACGTATGGCGTATACGCATTACATCCTAAAAGTATAGATACGGTCTTGTATGGCACTTACGTAAGCATATGGAAAAAACAGGGAGATGGATCATGGAAATTTGTGCTGGATAGCGGTAACGAAGGAGTTGATAGTTCTGAAATAGTTTTCTGAGCTTAAAAATTATGTGTCCACCTGATTTTTTGTTTCTTTGAATACTAATATTTGAAAAACTATGAAGAAAAACATTGCGCTTGTTACAGGCGGCTATTCCGGGGAAGCCGTGATTTCTTACAAAAGCGCTGAAACCATCTACAAAAATATTGATACCGAAAAGTGGAATTGTTATCTTATAGATATTCACCCGGACGGTTGGTTTTATAAAACTGAAACGGGGGATAAGATAAATGTAGATAAAAATGATTTTACTATTACAATAAACGGCGGGAGAATAAAATTTGACGCAGTGCTGGTTGGCCTGCATGGTACACCCGGAGAAGATGGAAAACTGCAGGGTTATTTTGATTGCCTTAAAATTCCCTACACCTCCTGCGATGCCGCTACATCAGCATTAACTTTCAATAAAAGATACACGGTTGCTGTAGCATCCTTTTCTGGAATGCATGTCGCAAAAAGCCTGCACTTATTCAAAGGTGAAGCGTACGCTGCAACCGATATCGCCCGGCAGTTGCGACTCCCTGTTTTTGTAAAACCCAATAACGGGGGTAGCAGTATCGGGATGAGTAAGGTCACTGATCCCGCTCACCTGGAAGAAGCCTTGCAGAAAGCATTTGCGGAAGATGAGCAGGTATTGGTGGAAGAATTTATTACCGGGCGGGAATTTACCATCGGGGTCTTCAAATCAAAGGGACAAATCATTGCACTACCCATAACAGAGATCATTTCCAAAAACGAGTTTTTTGATTTTGAAGCAAAATATGAAGGCGCCAGTGAAGAAATTACGCCGGCGAAAGTAGACGAAGCAGTGGCGGAAAAAGTACGGGCGGATGCAAGGAAGGCTTACACTATATTTAATTGCAAAGGGATTGTGCGCATGGACTTTATTTACGAAGAGACCATTGATGCCCCCTTCCTGCTGGAAATTAATACCGTGCCCGGGCAGAGTGCCGCAAGCCTTGTGCCGCAGCAGGTGGTTGCAATGGGGTGGACATTGAAAGAATTTTATTCCACTTTGATCGAGGAATGTTTACCATGATTTTTCCGCGATACCTTTTAAACAATATTTCTAAAAGTAATTTTTGTAGATGTTTAGATTCATAACCAAACAACCTTTCTGGGTAAACCTGCTGGCTGCCATTGCTATAGCCTTGCTGGTGATATTTTTATTTTTGTGGATGTTGGGTGTTATTACCCGGCATGGTAAATACCTGACAGTACCATCAGTGATCGGGAAAAATACCGAGGAATCTGTGAGATACCTCGAATCCAAGGGATTTGATGTGGTGATACAGGATTCTATCTATACCGATACCGCTAAAAAAGGGATTGTCCTTAAGCAATTGCCCGACCCAAACAGCACGGTGAAAATAAACAGGACTGTTTTTTTAACGGTGAACCGTGTTACCCTTCCCATGGTAGACATGCCTTCGCTGCAAGGCAAAACACTCAACTATGCGTTGGAGATACTAAAACGTAGCCACCTTACGCTCGGCGACACCAGTTATAAACCTGATTTTATGATGGGTTCAGTATTAGAGCAGCATTTTGCAGGTAATGCGATCAGTTCCGGTACTAAATTGCCCTGGGGCAGCCCGGTAGACCTTGTCATCGGCGGCGGGCTAACGGAACAACGGATCATGGTGCCAGACCTTATCGACATGTCCCTGGGAGAAGCCAAACTGATCCTTGAGCAAAACGGTATAGGTCTTGCTGCCATCATACCAGAAGGACCCATCACCGATACACTTGCTGCTTACATATTCAAACAAAACCCGCCCAGGTTCACAGAACAAAACCAGGCGGTGTATATCCAGTCCGGCCAGCTGATGGATATCTGGATATCCAGGGAGAGGAGGAGTACTAGCGATACCACTAAAAATTAATTTTTTCATTATGACAACCATTACAGTAGAAGAAGTGAAATCACGGCTGGATGCCGGCGAAAAGTTAAACCTCGTTGATGTGCGGGAGCCTGAAGAACGGGCGGCCTTTAACATTGGCGGCGAATTTATTCCACTCGGGAAAATTCAAACTATGCAGACGGATGAGATCGATGACCTGAAAGAAGAAGAAGTGATCTGTTATTGCCGTAGCGGTAACCGTAGCGGCCAGGCTTGCCTTATTATGGAAACAATGGGCTTTAAAAA
Source organism: Chitinophagaceae bacterium (assembly GCA_036676685.1). Taxonomy (GTDB): domain Bacteria; phylum Bacteroidota; class Bacteroidia; order Chitinophagales; family Chitinophagaceae; genus Ferruginibacter. The sequence goes on from JAKFCK010000364.1 coordinate 4,795, forward strand.
CGTAAAGAACCTGGTGGGTGGGATGATTGACTGGCAGGGGAAATATTAGTCAATGGTCAATAAGTCAATAGGTCAATAAGTCAATAGGTCAATAGGTCAATAGGTCAATAGGTCAATAGGTCAATAGGTCAATAGGTCAATAGGTCAATAAGTCAATAGGTCAATTGTCAATAAGCAAAGTCGTCAATAATCAATGACCCAATGACCAATGACCAATGACCAATGACACAATGACAAATGACCAATGACCAATGACAAATATCCCTTACAGTTTAATATTCACCCCCAACACCCAATTGATCGGTGCCATAGGGTAATAATAATTTTCAGTTGTTTGTGCCCCACCATAGATATAGCTGAATGTGTAGCCATTGGGCTCATATTTTTTTGAGAAGATATTGTTTGCCTGGAAAAATACCAGGGCATCTTTTGCCCAATGGTAACTGAACCGAATATCCTGTACAAAAAATTCATCCAGTTTCCTGCTGTCCTGCGAAGTATTATCCAGGAATTGTTCACCCACGTATTTCCCGAAGAGATCGATCTCGGTTTTTTTCAAAGGTTTTATATTGATCGTATAGTTGCTGATAACAGACGGCGAAAAAGCAATATCCGGGTTTTTATAAAAATTCGTTTGTTGCCCACCGTTATCATAATCGTCAATGTACTCTGTAAAATTTTTCACTTTGTTTTCGCTGAAGGTAAGGTTAGCTGATGCGGATAACCATTTGGTAAAAATCATACTGCCCTGCAGCTCTATTCCTGCACGGTAACTTTTCGGGATGTTTGTGCGGGTGTAGGCGCCTACATCATTTATTTTACCGGTGAGTACCAGCTGGTCTTTGTAGTTCATGAAATACAAATTGACACCCCAGCTATAATTGGATTTTTTATATTCCACTCCCGCTTCAAAATCATCCAGTTTTTCAGCTTTTGCCAGTTCTGCTGCATTGGTTTCAAAATCGTCCCTGTTGGGTTCTTTTGCTGCCCGTCCATAGGAAAGGTAGGCCTGCATGTAATTCCGGGTATAGGTGATCCCCGCCTTCGGATTGAAAAATGTATACTCCTGGTCTACATTTAAACCGGGGTTGTACTTAAATCCATCTATCGAATAATTCACGTTTCGTACCTGCAGGTCTACAAATGTTTGCCAGTTTTTACCCAGTTGTTCTGTCCACTTCGTGTATGCAGAATAATCTTTTTTCACAGCATCATTGTCATAATACCTGTGTTTTGCAGGCACGGCTGCCGCCACCTGTGCCCAGGTAATTTCCCCGAAGTGTTTGCCGTCGTACTGATTTACACCACCGCCAAAAATAATTTGCCTGCCGGGCTTGTTGTATTGCAGGGAAAAAACAGTGCCGTAGAAATTATTATCTAACCACAAACGACGGATAAGATCCGTTTCTGAAACGATCGTTCCGCCATCATTATAATCGGGCAACCCGTAATCACCCAGTGACGCTCCTGATTTGTATTGTTCATAATATCCCTCGCCGGTAGTGAGAAACAAAGCAATGTTGGCTTTCCATGCTGCATTAAATTTATGATTGTAAAAAAGCTGGTAATGCGTTTGTGTATAATTGTCGGTTTCATTGCTATAGGGTTCACCAGTTTTTTCTGTGCCCGCGCTGTTGAAGGTCCGGTTAGTCTTTAGTGTTTCCTCATCAATCCCATTCCATGCCTGGTAAGTTTTTTCCTTGCCGGAAAAAACATTTAAACGCAGGGAATTATTGGCAGCGATATAAGCCACACTGGTATAAAACGATTGCAGCCTGCTGCTTGCCCGGTCGATGTAACCGTCACTGCGTATATTACTAAGCCTTCCATCCAACGTGAAATGTTTGCCCAGTACCCCGCTGCTTAACATCAGCGTATTTTTAAAAGAGTGGTAACTGCCGGCCGTACTGTTAAATTCAAGCGCTTTTTTTGTATTGATTTCATTCGTACTCACATTTATACTTCCGCCAAAAGCGCCGGCACCGTTGGTACTGGTGCCTACACCACGCTGCACCTGGATGCTGCCTGCCGATGACGCAATATCCGGGATATTGACCAGGAATGTACCCTGGCTCTCTGCATCATTGTAAGGTATACCGTTCAGGGTGATGTTTACACGGGTTGCATCTGTTCCCCGAATGCGTATACCCGTGTAGCCGATGCCATTGCCTGCATCTGCATTCACCACCACAGATGGTGTTTGGTTAAGAATAAAAGGAAGATCCTGCCCCGTATTTAATTTTTGAATTTCTTTTTTGGAAAGGTTTGTCTTGGCCACAGGTGTTTTATCCGTTGCCCGGATGGCCAGCACCTCTACTGGTTCCAGAAATGTAGTATCCCGGATTTCTTCGTTGGTTTGGGCAAATGTCGTTACCCCAACCATTAAGCTAAGGCTTAATAACAATGAAAATTTCATAAAAAAGGTTTGTGCTGAAGATCCGGGTTGATCACCGGGTATAGAACATTTCTCCCTTCGCAGGCATTATCCTGTGCAGGTTTTGCGGGTATTATCTCAGCATCCAATGGAAGCACCCCGGAAATTCAGTCGGTTTTTAAAAAGAACAGGCTGTAAAATTAGCCGCAAAAAATCAAAAAAAATATTTTTTTTTCTCTGTAACAAAATAAGGGCAGCTTTCGTATCACTATTTAAAAAGTATAGCCATGAAACTTTTATTATCATTTTTCACGCTTTTCCTTGCTGTAAGTACAACAGCGCAAACAAAAGTTTATAACGACCCCAATGCCAAAACAAGAACGGTCACGGGGGCGTTTTCCAAAATCAATGTTTCCAGCGGAGTGGAGTTGCACCTCACGCAGGGTAATGAAACCGCACTGGCCGTGAGCGTTTCAGATGCTAAGTATGAAGAAAGGTTCAAAACAGAAGTGGTGGATGGGGTACTCAAAATCTACTACGACAACAAGGGAGTAACCTGGAGCAATGATAAAAACAGGAAACTCAAAGCTTACCTGTCCGTAAAAAACCTGGACGGGATCAGGGTTTCTGCAGGCGCAAAGCTGATTGTAACCAACACTTTTAATGCTAACGACCTGGCGCTTTCTGTGAGCAGTGGCGCAGTTTTTAATGGCGTATTAAAAGCGAAGTCCATTTCTGCTGAGCTGAGCAGCGGGGCAGAACTAAATGCGTCCGGTACCGCCGATAAACTGGCGGTGTCTGCCAGCAGCGGGGCAAGTTTCAAAGGTTTTGGACTTGTAACCCAATATTGTACGGCATCTGCAAACAGCGGGGCAGCAATACGTATAGAAGTGCAAAAAGAACTCACTGCTTCTGCCAACAGCGGTGGCGGAATTACTTACAAGGGTAGTGCAACAGTGAAAAAAGGAACAGTGAACAGCGGGGGAAGCGTAAGACAAGGCAAATAAATTCAATATGAAAAAAATCATTTTAGCAGTATTTTCAGTCCTGGTAGCTTTAACCAGTGTTGCCCAGCAGCAGATGGTGATTGATGCAAATGCCTCTTTAAGAACGCTTAAGGGATCTTTCGATAAAATCATCGTGGCGAACGCCATTAAACTGCTTATCACTCAATCTGATAATGAAAGTATAGCGGTAAGCGCAACAGAGGAAAAATATAAAGACGACATTAAGACTGAAGTGGATAACAACACTCTTAGGATATATTACAAGGGCGGTGACTGGAAGGGCAAGGACAGGAAATTGCGCGTATATGTTTCCTTCAAAAATCTTTCTCAACTAGAGGTTTCCGGAGCTTCAGATGTAGCAGGGGTCGGTAAAATAACTTTGAACGCTTTTACCCTGAACATTTCCGGGGCCAGCACAGTTAAAGCTGACCTTGCCGTGAACAAAATGGAGATGGATATGAAGGGTGCCAGCCGGGCTTCACTCTCCGGGAATGTGGAAACCCTTAACCTGGATTGCAGCGGAGCTACTGATGTGAACGCCTATGATTTGAAAATTCTCAATGGAAATGTTACAGCATCGGGAGCTTCAGACGTAGATATATTTGTGGAGAAGGAACTCAATGCTGCGGCATCCGGTGCCAGCAGGATCCATTATAAGGGGAATGTGCCGGTAGTGAACGTAAAAACCAGCGGCGCGAGCTCAATTACAAAAAAGGATTAGTGTTTCTTTAGCAATATTTTCAAATAACATTTGGCTGCCAACCTGTAAAGTCTTATTTTTGCATCGCGAAGTAGAGCAGCGGTAGCTCGTCGGGCTCATAACCCGAAGGTCAGAAGTTCGATCCTTCTCTTCGCAACTACATCCCGCCTCTGGCGGGATTTTTTTTTGCCCTGAAAACAAAGTTTGGTGTCGTTCTTGCTTTATAAACTGCAATCACCAGAGAAAAATGAAAACACTCTTTTCCGCCGGTATCTTTTTATTGTTTATTACAGGATGTAAGAAAGAAGATCCCTGTAATCTCACAGTAGATAGCCTGGCGGGAAGTTATAAGCTCACAGGGCTCATGTACAAGCCAGCACCTTCTTTGAGTGAGCAGAACTTATTCACCGACATGGAGGAATGCAGGAGAGACAATATTTTTATTTTCAATTCGGATAAGACGTTTATTCATCAGGATATAGGGACTACATGTCTTCCTTCGGAAACCGAGCAATCGGCGTGGGACCTTGATGGAACTACCCTTACCATCGATAATATGGTTTCAAATGTTACATCATTTGATTGTAATACGATGCAGACAACGACGACAAATTATAATATACCAGGAGATTTATTGATAGCCACCTATGTAAGGCATTAGACATAACATTATCATTAATTCACTGAATATAAATAAATTAGAAAAGGAAAATCATTCGAATTGACAATGATTTTTTGCTGATTTGAATTAGTTTCCCTTTCTTCGCTTTTTTAAACATTTAATCAACCCACACAAAAAAAACGTTATGAAAAAAATTCTTTTATCCTTATGTGTAATGTCTATCGCATTTGTCGGTTGTAAAGACGATAATGATGATGTTACATGCGCGCTGAATACTGCAGGAGTTGCAGCGGCTTACAAGATCACAGCATTGACTTATAAAGCAGATGCAGCTACACCGGCTGTTGATATGTTCGCTTTGATGGATCCATGTGAAAAAGATGATGTTATCACTCTTAACGCTAACAACACAGTTACTTATACTGATGCTGGTACTCAGTGTGTTCCCCCGGGAAATGATACAGGAACATGGATGCTTTCTGGCAGCACTATCACACTTGATGGTGAAGTAGGTACTATTTCTAATTATAGCTGTGCAGGTATGACAGTTACAATTAACGGTACTACTGCAGGTGAAGTAACCACTGTTACACTTGCAAGACAGTAATACCATTAAAATAAGATAGTTTTGCCCCGGAAACGGGGCATTTTTTTTTGAGTCAACTGAATAATGAAAGCAGGTTTTGTAAATATTTTTGGTAAGCCGAACGCCGGCAAAAGCACTTTGCTGAATGCATTGATGGGCGAAAAGATGGCAATTGTTTCCCATAAAGTGCAGACAACCCGCCACAGAATCAAAGCCATCCTCAGTACCGATGACTATCAGATCATTTTTTCCGATACACCCGGTATCATTGAGCCTAAATAT
>JAKFCK010000365.1:0-3773 GCA_036676685.1 Chitinophagaceae bacterium
ATTAAATGATTGCGTTTTTGTGTGGGCCCACCTGGGCTCGAACCAGGGACCACCTGATTATGAGTCAGGTGCTCTAACCAACTGAGCTATAGGCCCGATACTGAATGAATTCGGTAATTTTATTTTCCTGATCAACTGTCCCGATTGCTATCGGGGAGCCCTGTTATTTTCATTAACAAGGACGCAAAAGTAAGTAAATTCAGATATTTGCGGAAACGAATTTGAAAAAATAATGAAGGTTCCCGAAAACATCATCTTTGACCTTGGCGGAGTTTTATTAAATATCGATTACGCCAAAACAGAAAAAGCTTTTGAAGAATTAGGTTTTGAAGGATTTACAACTATGTATAACCAATTCTCTGCAAATGCACTATTTGAGCACCTGGAAACCGGGAAGATCAGCCCGGGAGAATTTTTTGAAGAGCTTATCGCTATTTCAGGGAAACCCCTCAGCAGTTTGCAAATTTCACAGGCCTGGAATGCTATGTTGCTGGATTTTAGAGGAACTTCGCTATCGTTCCTTGAGCAACTTGCCGGTAATCACCGCTTATTCCTGTTGAGTAATACTAATGCTATCCATCATGAGGCCTTCATGAAAATATTTGAAAACCACAGCCCGGGAAAGGTTTTTGACAAGTATTTTACCAAAGCCTGGTATTCCCACGAAATAGGGTTAAGAAAGCCGGGACAGGAGATCTTTGATTTTGTGCTGCAGGATGCGGACTTAGACGCAGCCTCTACGCTGTTTATTGATGATTCTTATAATAATATCGACGGGGCCAAAAAAGCCGGTTTGTTAACGCACCTGCTCCTGCCCGGCGAATCCATTGAAGAAATAATCGGGGTGCTTTAATCACCTTATTGCAGTTCCTCAAATTCAATGTAGTCTTTATTGGCATCCCTGGGAGAGTGTTTTCCTGGCGCGTTTACATAATTATCCTCGGCCGGTTGTTGCTGGCGCCGCTGCTGTTCGCGCATCTTTTGTTGCATCTGGTTCACCTCCTGCTTCATTCTTTTGCTGGCCCTGTAAACAGGGATGATAAATTCAAACACCAGTTTGTATAACATATACAACAAAAAAAGCTGGAAGAGCAGTTTAAAAATATTCATGGAGACAAAGATATTAAGCACCAAAAACATATTGCTGTTAATTTTTTAACCTATAGCGCGTGCATTGTTTGGATGATAGCGATAGATTTTATATATTTGCACTCGGAAAAAAGAAACAAAAAGAAGGGAACAGGGCTGTTCCCTTCTGCTTTTTACAGCATTATGAGTAGTTTAAACCCGTTAGATACTGTTGAAAAATTATTGGCCCCCCTGCTGGAGGGTGATATTTTTTTAATAGAGATAAAAGTAAAGCCTATTAATAATATCAAAATTTACCTGGATGCTGATTCCGGATTAGGCATTGAAAAATGCATTAAGATCAACCGGGCATTATACAGGACAATGGAAGAAATGGGTTTATACCCGGACGGTGACTTTTCGCTGGAGGTATCCAGCCCGGGGATAGGTGAGCCACTGAAACAATACAGGCAGTACCTGAAAAACAAGGGACGTGAAGTAGAACTGATCACCACAGACGACAGGAAACTGACTGGCAAAATGCTCGAGGTAAACGAGGAAGTAATCACCATAGAAACAGCAGAAGGGAAGGGTAAAAAACAGGTGATCAAAACAGAGGATATTCCATTTTCAAATATCAAACAGACAAAAGTTCAGATAAAATTTTAATCAACAAAAAACCCATGGCCGGCGGGGTTTAGCAGAGGGCCGGTGAGGATTATGGCAAGCATTAATTTAATAGACTCGTTCCAGGAATTTAAGGAAGCAGAAAACATTGATCGTCCTACACTGATGAAGGTGATGGAAGATGTTTTTAAAACTTTGATCAGGAAAAAGTATGGCAGCGATGATAATTTTGATGTGATCGTAAATGACCAAAAGGGGGATCTTGAGATCTTCCGCCGCCGCACCATTGTAGATGATGATGACCTGTACAATACCTTAACCGAGATCGAGCTGAAAGATGCTATCAAAATAGAGCCGGATTACAGCGTGGGTGAAGAGTTGTATGAAGCCGTGGATATCCAGAAAGAATTTGGCCGCAGGGCGATACTGGCTGGCAAACAAACCCTGGCTGCACGTATCAACGATCTTAAAAAGAATATACTTATTAAAAAATACGAAGAGCGTGTGGGCGAGATCGTGAGTGGTGAGGTTTACCAGGTATGGAAAAAAGAAGTGTTGATCCTGGACGAAGATGGAAACGAGATGCTTTTGCCAAAATCGGAACAGATCCCGGCAGATTATTTCAAGAAAGGAGAAAATGTAAGAGCTGTTGTAAAAAAAGTTGAATTAAAAAATAACCAGGCGGTGATCATACTTTCCCGTACGAGCCCGTTGTTCCTGGAAAAACTGTTGGAAATAGAAGTGCCGGAAATTTTTGACGGGCTTATAGTGGTGAAAAAGATAGTGAGGGATCCGGGCGAAAGAGCGAAAGTGGCGGTGGAAAGTTATGATGACAGGATTGACCCGGTAGGTGCCTGCGTAGGTATGAAAGGAAGCCGTATCCATGGTATTGTTCGCGAACTGAAAAATGAAAATATTGACGTGATCAACTGGACAGCAAATTCACAATTGCTTATTCAACGGTCACTCACTCCCGCCAAAATAACGACCATTGAACTGGACAATGAAAAGATGCATGCCAATGTGTTTCTTAAACCCGACCAGGTGTCTTTGGCCATCGGCAGGAGAGGCGTTAATATCAAACTGGCTTGTGAGTTGACAGGCTACGAGATCGATGTGTTCCGCGATACTGAAGATGAGCAGGATGATTTTGATATAGACATGGATGAATTCACCGATGAGATCGAACCATGGATCATCGAAGAATTGAAAAGAGTAGGATGTGATACTGCCCGTTCGGTGTTGGATCTTACCCCGGAAGAACTGGAACGCAGAACTGACCTGGAAAAAGAAACGATAGAAGACGTGAGAAGGATCCTGAAAGAAGAATTTGAAAAAGAATAATATTCGGCACTTTTTCCCCGGGGAGAAATCGGGTGCACCAAAAAATTAAAAAAGCCCTGGCAGCAAATAAAAGCCAACGGCCCATAATTAAAAACAAAGAATGTCAGAAGTAAACACACCAAGGTTGATGGCTGCGGCCAAAGAGTTTAATATAGGTACCAATACCTTGATAGACTTTCTTGTGTCCAAAAATTACAGTGCCGATGACCTGAAGCCTACCACGAAACTATCCGAGGATATGTATCGTGTATTGCAGGGAGAATTCCAGCAGGATAAAGCGGCAAGGCAAAAAGCCGAGCAGATAGACCTGCCCAAAGGTGCGAGTGGTAATGAGGCTAAGAAAAAAAGAGATGAAGAAGATCTTTCTATCAAAAGGAAAGAAGAAAAAGCAATAAAGGAAAAGGCGGAAGAAAAGCCGGCAGAAAAGCCGGCAGAAGTAGTCGCAGAAGTACCCGTACCGGTACCGGTAATTGAAGAAAAACCGGTGGTGGTGGAAGCGGAAAAAGCAGTGATAAAAGAAGACACGGGTATCACTAAAATAGAGGCTCCCGAACTGGAAGCCCCGAAAGTCCTTGACAAAATTGACCTGGACGCCATAGATTCTTCTACAAGGCCCAAAAAAGCTGCAAAGAAAAAAGAAGAGCCGGCTATAGAGGAAAAAGCACCGGAAGTGCCGGAGGCTGTGGAAGAAGTAAAACCCAAAAAGAAAGCCGAGCCGGCAGCAGAAGTTCCAG
>JAKFCK010000366.1:0-4608 GCA_036676685.1 Chitinophagaceae bacterium
GGGGTAATAACACTTGATCCAGGAAGAAACATACACGAGTAATGCAAAACTTGCCGCATGGCTTTCAGGAAAACCGTAACTTCCAAAACCTTCGAGTTGTTTAAACACACGCTGCGCATATTCCAGCGGGTAACCTCGTTCCGTCATTCCATTAATGAGCTTTGCTTCAAATTTGGTCACCAGGCCTTTGGCTTTAAAAGTTGCCATACTACGCCGCAATTCATCTGCCTCGGAAGGAGAAAAACCTGCTGCAACAATTGCGATCTTCATCGCCTGCTCCTGGAATAATGGAACTCCTAATGTGCGGCCCAAAATTTCTTCCAGTTCCTTCGACGGATATTCAACCGGCTCCTCGTTATTTCGCCTGCGTAAATAAGGATGCACCATATCGCCTTGTATAGGCCCGGGTCTCACAATAGCTACTTCAATCACAAGGTCATAAAAAGTTCGTGGTTTCAGCCTTGGCAACATCGATTGTTGTGCACGGCTTTCAATCTGGAAAACACCAATAGTATCTGCATGGCATATCATTTCATACACAGCGGGATCATCCTGGGGGATATTAGCCAGGGTAAGATCAAGGCCATAAAACGTTTTGGCAATATCAAAAGCCTTTCGAATGCAGGTGAGCATCCCCAGGGCCAGCACATCAATTTTCATAAAGCCAAGCGCATCGATATCATCCTTGTTCCATTCAATGCAGGTCCTATCCTGCATCCGTGCATTCATTACCGGCACAAGGTCAGTGAGTTTACCACGGGTGATAACAAACCCACCCGTGTGCTGCCCCAGCTGCCGTGGAAAACCCATAAATTCCCGCGTAAGTTCCAATACTTTTTTAAGGTGTTGGTCACCCGGGTCCAGTCCTTGCTCTGTGAGCCGCCTGCCTTCAAACCATTCATCTGTAAATTCCCAAATGGATCCCGACAAACGATTAATACTGTCTACTGATAAACCCATAGCTTTTCCCACATCTCTTATGGCACCTTTCTGGTGTTGCTGCGTTACAGTAGCAATGATGGCAGCCCTGTCCCGACCATACTTGTTATAGATATATTGTATCACTTCCTCCCGGCGCTCATGTTCAAAATCCACGTCAATGTCCGGGGGTTCATTCCTTGCCGAAGAAATAAAACGTTCAAACAAAAGTTCGAATTTTGTTGGATCTACTGAAGTGATGCCCAGGCAATAACATACCGTGGAGTTTGCCGCTGAACCCCGGCCCTGGCAAAGAATTTTCTGCGCTCTTGCAAAACGAACAATATCATAAACGGTGAGAAAGTATGCAGCGTAATTCATCTCGCAGATAAAATTCAATTCATGTTTTATTGCAGATATTGTTTTCTCCGGCAGCACGGCTCCATAACGTTCCTTAGCCCCTTCCCATGCCAGGAAGGTTAACTCTTCCTGTGGTGTGCGTCCACAGGTAGTGATCTCTTCGGGATATTCATATATTAATTCATCCAATGAAAACCTGCTGGCTGCTGCTATATCCTGCGTATGGGTAATAGCCTGCGGGTATTGTCTGAACAACCGGATGATTTCTGCAGGAGGTTTTAAAAAGCGCTCCGCATTGGGATGTAAACGATAACCGGCATTATAAATGGTACATTTCTCCCGGACGCAGGTAACGATATCCTGCAATTGCCTGCGGCCCGGTTCATGATAATGTACATCATTGGTAGCCACCAGTGGGATATTCAATTGTTTGGAAAGTTGTGCTAGCCGGTATAAATATTTACCATCATCTCCATGATACCTTCGGGAAACAGCGATATAAAGATCTTTTCCCAGGGCAGCCTTATAATCCATTAAGGATTGTTCAAAGGATGGATCAAACTCAAAGGATTCATTCAAAACTACCGGTGGCAACACGATAAATTTTACATCCGTTGCATATTCGTAAACATCAGCTTTATATAAAAAACAATCTCCTTTTTCGGCACGGCGGTTACCAAGGGTAAGTAAATTACAAAGCTGCGAATACGCTTTGATGTTACAAGGGTAGGCCAGCAGGCTGATGCCATCCAGCAGGTCAAGCCGGCATCCAACGATGATCCGGATCCCGGCCAGCTTTGCGGCAGCATGTGCACGCACGATTCCCGAAAAACTATTCCGGTCGGTGATGCCAATTGTTTTATAGCCCAATGCTGCAGCCTGTTCCACTAATTCTTCCGGGTGGGAGGCACCACGGAGGAAAGAAAAGTTGGTGGTGACCTGGAGTTCTGTATATGCTAACTCTCCTTCCTCTACGGAAGAGCCTGTACTGGGCTTCTGCTGAAGGTGAGGGAGCGGTACTACAAATTTTTTATGTTCACCCGGCGCTTCCATTTTTCATTTTTTATTCATGTGGAATTATTATCATTTTTCCAGGATATCCTGCTTAAAGCTTTCCTATTCTTTATTCTTCTTTCCCCTGATGAAAAAAAAATCAATGGCTACAGAAAAAATCGATACCTTATAAATAATCAATGGACCTTGTTATGCAAAAAATCCATGCATAAACCACTGGTAAGTTTTCGCCACATCATAATGCCCCAGGCGGAACAACCAATACCGGCAGCCCTGTTCATCCTCCACGCTATAATAATCACGGTGCTGCCCCTGCTGCAGCCACCATTCCTGCTCGATCCTCTCCGGCCCATCCGCTTTTGAGATTTTATGCAATTGCCCTTTGTACCGGAATAACATTGGGGGATAATCCGGGATGGGTGCGGTGACTTCAATGAGTTCAGGTTTAAGTAATATTCGCAGTGGCCTTAGTCGGTCTACCTTCCAGGAAGACTGTATCGTTTCAGTAATCGATGAGGCCAATACAAAAGAACGCTCCGGCCAGTAATGTTCTGCAGGAAGATAACGTTGGATATGCCCGGGCCCGACCTTTCCTTCAATTCGGTCCAGCAGTTCTGCGAGTTTCATATCTTCCAAACCTGCTTTATCCTGCCACAACTGATCCTGCAGGATGACCATATCTTCCACCTGTTGCGCTTCCAGGATAAACAATTCTATTCCCAAAGCGGGCTCAATCGTCTCAATCTTATTCTCAAATAATTTAAATAGATGCGCAACATTTGCGGAAGGGCGATTGGTACCAATGGTGAGCTGTTGAATTTTTCCGTCAACCCGGTAACATTTAAACTGGGCGACCCGAAGCCCTTTTTCCTCCTTTTGCAAACGCTGGCACAAAACTTCCAGTAATCGTTTCAAAGCAATTTCAATTCCTGTTGCAGAAACGATCGGCTCAAGACAGGGTAATCGTTCCTGGTAAAGTTCCGGGGGATGTAATGGGCTCACTACTTCTGCCCTGGTTCCTAAGGCCTCATCAAGCCGCTGCAAGAGCTGTTCACCAAAACGTCTTCGCAGGGATGGCCGGGGCATGTTGATAAAACTATTTATTTGACGAAGCCCCAACTTGTCCAGCCTTTGGAGGACTTCGGGTTGAATGCGGATAGCCGCTGCCGGTAGTGGAAGCAAAGCAGCCAGGTGTTTTCCTGGTTCAACAATGTGCGATTGCTTGCCGAACCTTGCCACAGCCCAGGCTGTACCGATCGTATCCGCCAATGCCAACCGGGCGTCATAACCAAAATCACGTAAGCGTTTACTGATCTCCGTTAAGTAAGATTTTTCTCCGCCCCATAAATGCGCACAACCGGTAACATCCATTAAAAGCCCTCCCGGGAGATCTATTGCTACGGTGGGGGTAAAACGGATACACCACTCCCCGATGCCTTTGAGTAGCCGTTCGGCCAGTTCGGGAATATCATCGATTACCTGCAGGCCGGGAATAATCGCTCTCGCATCTGCCACTGCCATCCCTGCTTCTACTCCCTGCGTTTGCGCCAGCATATTTGCAGATCTTACCAGCATCCGCCCGTGATCTGGAGAAGCCAGCACAAATGGGATTCTCTGCAATGCGGGTTTACGCCGGCAGAACCAATCCGTTTCCAGGTGACGAAACCATATCGCAATAAAACGTTTAGCCATTTTATACCGCTTTTTTTTGTTCGCCCAGTTGCACTGCTTTGGTAAGTGTTATTGACTTCATTCTGCCGGCAAACAATTCTATTTCCCATTTCCCGGGGTGACCATTCCTTACTTTTAAAAGTTCTACAGTCCACCTGGGAAATCCTAAACCGGGCATTCCTTCCACCAGCAGGCTGGACAAAGGGGCAATTTTCCATCGTGTAACACAGGCCGTAGTATTGATATTTCGTGGGTTGTGACGTAGCACGAAACCCGTAACCTGGCTTTGCTCCACGGCTAACTGCAGGCGACGCGATGTAGTGAAACTTAATTCCGGCAGTTCTGCAATAACCGCCGATAAACCTCTACACTTGAGTGCCTCTTCCATTGCCCACCCTATTTCCTTTTCTTTTTTGAGATTGATAAAAATGACCCTCTCCGGTTTTATTCCAAATAGTGTTAAGGCAGGCGGAAATACCGTTCGGGCAGAACTGATCCAGATGATCGCGCCTCCACCAAGCATAAGGGCTGCGGTAATGGCGGCAACAAATCCACCCGTTGCCGCTTCCTCCTCTTTATTGCCACAAATAAATTCATGGATAGCGGCCAGCGGAAATGATGTGTTTGGAAAAGCATGCCTGATGG
>JAKFCK010000367.1:0-2145 GCA_036676685.1 Chitinophagaceae bacterium
AATATGGAGATAAGATTTCAAAATAGCCCGAAAGAAACAAGCAGGATGAATACGCAGGAATTGCGGGAAAACTTTGCGGTTACCCGTTTGATGCAGGAGGGCAGTGTTCAGTTGACCTATTCTCATTATGACCGGCTGATCATCGGTGGTATTGTGCCCACAAGCACTGGCCTTGAACTCCCGAATGAGGGAGAATTGAAAGCAAACTATTTTTTAGAAAGAAGGGAAGCGGGTATTATCAATGTGGGTGGCAAAGGAACAGTTATTGCAGATGGTGAGCGTTTTGAACTGGACAAACTGGAGTGTGTGTACCTGGGCAAGGGTACCAAAGAAATAAGTTTTACCAGTGAATCTGCTGTGTCCCCCGCATTTTTTTATCTTTTGTCTGTGCCGGCTCATCACACTTACCCGAATAAAAAAATGACAAAGGCGGAAGCGGCACCGGTTAACCTTGGAGATGTTTCCACCTCCAACAAAAGGACGATCTATAAATACATACACAATGACGGCATTGAAAGCTGCCAGTTGGTGATGGGGCTTACCGTGCTGGAAGAGGGCAGTGTCTGGAATTCCGTTCCACCACACACCCATACGCGCCGGATGGAAGCATATTTTTATTTCGATGTAAAAGAAGGGCACCGCGTGATGCATTTCATGGGCGAACCCACAGAAACAAGGCACCTGGTGCTTGGTAATTACGAAGCGGCTTTGTCAGCACCGTGGAGCATGCATTTTGGTTGTGGTACATCCAATTATGGTTTTATCTGGGGCATGGCAGGCGAGAACAAAGAGTTTACAGATATGGACCAGGTGGCGATCAGCGAGGTGATGTAGTAGGGTTCAAGGTTTAAGGTTCAAAGTTCAAGAGGTTCAAGAGGTTCAGGAGGTTCAAGAGGTTCAAGAGGTTTAAGAGGTTCAAGAGGTTTAAGAGGTTTAAGAGGTTCAAAAGGTTCGAGGGGTTCAAGTTATGTTCCCCTGCGGTGGAATTTATCCCTATTATCGGCCAGAGGTAAATTTCACCTGGCCGATAGATTATTTGCTTACTATACATACCTGCTTTTTGTTATCCTAACAAAATATTAATACGGAAAGGGGCAATTTTAATTTGAAAACCCTATTTTTGTGCTTTAAATTAAGCATTACAGTATTGAAACATAACAGCACATATTCTTTTTCTCCCGTTTCTACTGAACCCGTGGCTACCCGCCGACCTGGGTGCTGATAGGCCGAGCATAACCAATTGCCCCTATCAGTGAAAAAATCCCCCGACACTTTGCTCTAGCAGCAAACTATCCAACTTACTTTTTTCATCTTTTCAATTTAAATAAATTGGAACAAGCAAATATCATTATTCGTCCGGCTACCTCAGCAGATATAGGTTATGCTGAGATTATTACGGCCGAAATGGAATCGTCTGCCAAAGCAAGGGGAACCGGTATAGCCAAACGCTCACCGGAATACCTTGTGAAAAAAATGGAAGAAGGTAAAGCCGTTATAGCCCTCACAGAAACAGGCGATTGGGTGGGCTTTTGTTATATCGAAGCCTGGGGCCACGACCAGTTTGTGGCCAACAGTGGCCTTATCGTAGCACCGGCTTTTCGCAAAAGTGGCATCGCCAAAAAGATCAAGGAAAATATCTTCGCGCTTTCACGTAAAAAATACCCCGAGTCCAAAATATTCGGATTAACCACCGGCCTTGCCGTGATGAAGATCAATTCTGATCTTGGTTATGAGCCCGTAACGTATAGCGAGCTTACAGACGATGAGCAATTCTGGGCGGGCTGCAAAAGCTGCGTGAATTATGATATCCTGATGAGCAAGGACCGGAAAAACTGTATGTGCACGGCCATGTTGTATGATCCCGCTGACCACTACGAGCCGGAAGAAACTGCCGAGGATTTTAAAAAACACTCGAAATTATATGAGCGTTTTATGCGTATCAAACAAAGTAAGCTGGCAAAGTTTTTCCTGGGCAGCGCGAAGATATCCGGTGCAGGGAAGTCCGTATTACGGTTCTTTTTTAATTTTTAAATTTTTATTTGGATGGATATTAACACAACAGATCAATTTGACGCCTCAGTAATAAAGGAAGGAAATGGAAAAAAACTTGTGCTCGGTTTTAGTGGCGGCCTGGATACCAGCTTC
>JAKFCK010000368.1:0-2735 GCA_036676685.1 Chitinophagaceae bacterium
ATGGTTTACAAGTTCGCTGATAGGAATGAAAATATCGGTTCCCATTTTTGACGGTTTTGCAAAATCAGCAAGGGTATCCAAGGCTAAACTTGAACTGGAAAAAACCAGTAACAATATCGAACAGCTAAAAGCCAACATTGACAACGATGTGGCACAGGCCAGGCTTAAGATAACATCTGCTATCCTCACTATGGATAGCCAGAAACAAAATATGGAGCTTGCAGAAAAAGTATTTAACACCACAAAAAAGAAGTACGAGCAGGGCCTGGGTAGCAACCAGGAGATCTACACTGCACAGACAGAATTAAAAGTGGCCCAGAACAATTATTACAGCGCCTTATATGATGCCATCATTGCTAAAATTGATTTCTTAAAGGCTACAGGAAAACTGTAATGAATGACCGCTAAAGGCTAACGGCTAACAATTTTTAAAATTTACAAAAGTCAATCAATAATGAAAAAACTTATAATTCCATCATTTGCTGCTTTGCTGCTTTTGTCTTCTTGTGGTAACAGTGTGAAGGATAACAATGCAAAGCTGAATGATAAAAAAGCTGCTTTGGAAAAACTTAAGGCGGATAAAGCAAAAAATGAGGCGGCCATTAAAAAACTGCAGGATGAATTGGCGATCATCGATACGGCCGCTGCCAATACCAGTAAAGTAAAATTGGTTAGTGTCGCACCGGTAACTACCCAGGACTTCAAACATTTCATCGACCTGCAGGGCAAGGTAGACGCGGAAAATATTTCAATGATCAGTCCCCGTATGGGTCCCGCCCAGGTAAAGGCAGTGTACGTACGCCAGGGCCAATACGTGAAAAAAGGCCAGTTACTGCTCAAACTGGATGATGCTATTATGCGTCAATCCGTAGTAGCAGCGAGGCAACAGCTGGAAGGCATCAAAACGCAACTGGGATTTGCCAGGAGTATTTACCAGCGCCAGAAAAACCTCTGGGACCAGGGCATTGGCACAGAAGTGCAGCTGATCACTGCGAAGACAAATGTGGAGAGCCTGGAAAATCAACTCAAAGCCAGCAACGAACAGGTGAAGGTTTCCGTAGAGCAATTGAATACAGCTAATGTACGCAGCGATGTAAGCGGTATTGCAGACGCGGTTAATGTAAGGGTAGGAGAAATCTTCAGCGGGATGACTGCCGCAGGCCAGCCCCAGATCAAAATTGTAAACACAAGCAGCCTCAAAGCCGTGGCCAGTATCCCTGAAAACTATATCAGCAGGGTGCAAAGGGGTACACCCGTGGTGATCAGCGTGCCGGACCTTAACCGTAAAATCAATTCAACAATCTCCCTGCTAAGCCAATCGATCGATCTTACCCAGCGCGGATTTATTGCAGAAGCAAAAATTCCATTTGATGCGGCATTAAAACCCAATCAATCCCTGGTGATGAAGATCATGGATTATTCTGCGCCAAAAGCTATCGTGATACCTGTGAACATGGTGCAGACCGATGAAAATAATAAGTATGTATACGTGATGGAAAAATTAAGCAATGGAAAAACTGTTGCCAAAAAGAAGATCATCAACATCGGTGAAGTATATGGGGAGCTGGTGGAGATAAAAACAGGCCTGGTTCCCGGCGATCAGCTGATCACGGAAGGATACCAGAATTTATACGAAGGACAGAATGTAAGTACAGGAACTTTTTAGTTTCATCCGTTTCATTGATTCATAACATCAGGAAGAAAAATTATAGGTCATCATTATGGCATCATTACCATCACTACAATCGTTGTCGAAAAAATTCAAGGAATTTAAACCGACCAGTTGGTCTATCGACAACCGCACAGCTATTTATATTATAGCTATCATGATTTCTATTTACGGGCTATTGAAGTTTAATACGATGCCCAAGGAACAGTTCCCGGACATCGTGGTTCCTACAATCAGTGTCACTACAATTTATGTCGGTAATTCACCGAAGGATATAGAGAACCTGGTTACCCGCCCCATTGAAAAACAACTCAAAGGGATCAGCGGGGCCAAGGTGAATAAGATCACGAGTACATCACAAACTGATTATAGTTTAATTATTGTTGAATTTGATACGGACGTAAAAACAGATATCGCCAAATTAAAAGTAAAGGATGCGATAGACAAGGCTCAGTCGGATCTGCCCAATGACCTTACATCGCAGCCTAATGCGCAGGAGTTTGCATTCAGCGAGATGCCCATCATGTTTGTGAATGTGAGTGGGGATTATGACGGCATGAAACTGAAGCAGTACGCCGACAAAATGCAGGACCGGTTTGAAGAACTGACAGAGATAACAAGGGCGGAAATTGTCGGGGCACCGGAAAGAGAGATCCAGGTGAACGTAGACCCTTTCAAAATGCAGGCAGCCCGCATCAGTTTTACAGACATCGAAAATGCAATTGCGCGGGAAAACAATGATATAACCGGTGGCCTGATTGAAGTAGGCGATATGAAACGTACGCTGAAGATAAAAGGGCAGTTCACCAGTGCGCTCAACCTTCAGGATATTGTTGTGAGAAGTAGCACCCAGGGGGCAACAGTTTATCTTAAGGATATTGCCGAGTTGAAAGATACCATTAAAGAAAAAGAAAGTTATGCCAGGCTGGACGGTAAAAATGTAGTGACACTGAACATCGTAAAACGAGCAGGAGAAAATCTCATTAGCGCTGCGGGGAAAATTAAGGACATCACAGCAGAGATGCAGGCCAGTGAAGAATTGCCAAAAGATTTGAAAGTAGTTATT
>JAKFCK010000369.1:0-6335 GCA_036676685.1 Chitinophagaceae bacterium
GGACTCCACAAAAAAATCCATGGCAGATAAAAAACCACAAAAGCCCAAAAAGGAACCGGTGAAACCCGTGCTCATCGATTTTGATGGAATAGAACAGCGGCTGGTAATACTTCCCCCTGCTGCCGGCAACATTAATGAACGACTATCTTATACAAAAGGTAAAATTGTGTATATGCGTTTTCCGAACACGGGTGTCACAGATGGAAAAGCAACGCTTAAATACTATGATATTGATAAAAGAGAGGAGAAAACTATTGTGGAGGTGGCGGATGATTACAGGATGAGTGCGGACAGGTATAAGCTGCTGGTAAAACAGGGCACCGCTTATGCAGTGCTGCTTCCCGGAGATGCCGTTAAGTTTGAGAAACCCATCCGTACGGCAGAAATGATGGTATCCGTAAACCCTAAGGAAGAATGGAAGCAGGTATTTACGGATGCCTGGCGTATGCAGCGCGATTTTTTCTACGACAGCAAATTACATGGTGTAAACTGGAACCAGGTTAGGGAACGTTACATGAAAATGGTGGAAGGTGCTCAAACAAGGGAGGACCTTGGTTTTATTCTTGGAGAAATGATGGGTGAACTTAATGCTTCCCATACCTATTTTGGCGGAGGCGATAATGAGCGGGAAAAAACACAGCCTACCGGATACCTTGGTATTGACTGGAAAGCAGATGGAAAATATTACAGTGTACAAAAGATCATCAGGGGCGCCGCATGGGATGCCGAAGTGAGGTCATCCCTGGATGAACCCGGAATAAAAATTAAAGAAGGCGATTTTATACTGGCAGTTAATGGTTTGCCTGTCACCACAGAGCAGGAACCTTACGCAGCTTTTCACGGGCTTGCGGGCAAAACGGTGGAACTCACCTACAACAACAAAGCTTCAATGCAGGGCGCTAAAGTGGCGGTTGTGCAGACCCTTGCCAATGAGTATCGCCTGCGCCATCTTGCCTGGATAGAGGGTATGCGTAAACGGGTGGAGGAAGCCACTAATGGTGAAGCGGGTTATATTTTTGTACCCAGCACGGGTGTGGAGGGCCAGACAGAACTAATGCGCCAGCTCAATGCCCAGGTAGATAAAAAAGCGTTGATTGTGGATGAACGTTTTAATGATGGCGGCCAGATCCCCGATCGGTTTATAGAAATGCTGAACCGCACCCCGCTGGCTTACTGGGCCATAAGGGATGGTGAAACCTGGCAATGGCCGCCGTATGCGAACTTTGGCCCGAAAGTGATGCTGATCAATGGGTGGAGTGGAAGCGGCGGAGATGCCTTCCCGGATTATTTCAGGAAAAAAGGCATGGGACCACTTATCGGGTCCAGGACATGGGGTGGTTTGATTGGGATCAGCGGTGTTCCCGGCCTCATAGACGGAGGCAATATAACAGTACCTACTTTCCGGATGTACAATATTGATGGTACATGGTTTAAAGAAGGACACGGGGTGGATCCAGATATTGATGTTCCTGAAGACCTCGGCCAAATGGCAAAAGGGGTGGATCCTCAACTGGAGAGGGCTATCACAGAAATAAAAACGCTGATCAAAACCAAAGGCTTTATGCCACCCCGGCCGCCGGCATATGAAGTGAGATAACGTTTGCGCTTTATATAAACGCCTCGTCAAACAGACGAGGCGTTTGTTATTTAAAAAAAACCGGCTTACCGGATCCTTTTTTTATCACTGGCTTTTATCCATTTCTTTTTACCACATTCGGGACAATTGTGAGGAGCAGCAGCTGGCAGGAGGGCGGTATGCCCGCAGAAAGCACAGGCGTAATGACCTTTTTCGGGGATAACGGTATAGGATGCCTCAAGTGAACGCGGCATGATCGGGAGCCCGGGTTTTACCTCCTCGTCAGGGAAATAAAAGATACTGATGTTGCCAGAACTTTCCAGGATCGCCTCTTCTACCTGCCCAAGCTGGGAGACACCCTGCATCCTTAATTCGGCAAAAAATTCATCCTCCCCGAGTGCTTCTTTCTTAAAATTTTCTACAGAAAAAGCGCCGTTTTTTATCAGGCAAACAGACTTCCCTTCAACCAGGATTTCGAAGTTCTTATTCTTCCCCACAAAATAAGTGATGAGCGTGTATACGCCCACGATAAGGACAAACACAATTAATGCGGGGAGAATACCCACATCCTTATAAAACATCGGGTCACCTGCAGCCGAGCCCAGGCCAATAATAACTACGAGCTCAAAAACAGATAATTGTTTTACGCCTCTTTTACCCAGGATACGGAGGCTTACCAGGATAATTACAAACATGATCAAAGTCCGTAAAACAGTCTCTAATAAAAAACCCCAGTTTTCGTTACCCAGCAATAAGGTCTTCCAGGTGAAATCAGCTCCTTCCTGCAATAAATACATGTAGCTAATGGTTAATGGTGCTAAATATTTCGCCCCGTTTTGCCCCGGGGCTAAAAATCAACAGCAAAAAGGCAACCAATATTCTTAGACTGGATGGGTAAGGGGTCGACCCGGTTTCATAAAACCCTTTCTTCTTCCCCATTTACAAGGAACACCTGGTGGTCATTTAAAACACAGGTAATAAACCCTGCATCTTTTAAGCGGGCATTGGTTTCAATCGCAGCAGCTTTAAAATCCGGGTTATTAATGTGAGGCACGATCACGGTATCGGTTAAATGCAATCCCTGGCTAATATATTCCGGCGCATCGCCAGGATCATCACCCATTAAATCAAAATATAAAGTAGTGGGGCCGGCTACTATAGCCCCTGCACTCCAGCCCGCATATACTTTTCCCTTTTTAACAAATTTCATGATCATCACATCTGCACCTGTTCTTTGCAGTATCCAGCGCAGGTAGTAAGTGTGGCCACCCCCCAGCCAGATGACATCCTTGCTGTTTAATTTTTCTTCCAGTTTCACCGCATCATCCATCCATTTTCTCAGGTCTATTATTTCTATCCTGTAGCCGTTCTGTGTAAGCATTTCCCGGAACCCGCCCAACCAATCGTTGCTATTGGGAATAATGTCCGCAGCATTTTCGATCAATCCAATTTTTATCTCCCCTGGTTCTTTGCCCGCCAGCTTCGTGAGTTCGCAGCACTGCCTGGTTGAAACAGCGAGGGAGTATAAAAAAAGTTTAGGAGAGGAGGGCATCTTCGTCGTTTTATCAAATCATAAACGCTGCTTTATTTTTTTTCGAACTGCACGTTTGCCTTTACTATTACTTCATCACTCAGCATATCGGCAGGTGTAGCAGGCGAGATACCAAAATCGCTTCGTTTAATTTTTCCGGTTACCCGGAAGCCTGCTACTGTCTTTTTTGTCATGGGGTGCACAATGGTTTTTGCTGTTGCATCCAGGGTGACCTGTTTTGTAATTCCATGCATGTTCAGTTCACCCGTTACCTGGTACCTGCCTTCACCAGTCTTCCGGAACGAATTGCTTTTAAAATTAATGTACGGGTATTTATCAGCATCGAAAAAATCGGCTGTGCGCAAATGTGCATCCCGTGCGGCTATTCCCGTGTGAATGGATTTTGTACTCGCCTCCATATCCAGGGACGCACCTGAAAAATCTTCTTTCGGTGCAGTGATTATGGCCTGGCTGATTTTGAATGTCCCCTCCACGTCGGATATATTCAGCAGTGCAATGGAGAAGCCAAGTTGTGAGTGATTGGTATCCAGGTGCCAGGTAGACTGCCCTTTACTGCATAACCATAAAAAATTAAATGCTACCAAAACCGGGATGATCATTACTTTTTTCATAACACGTGTTTATATGATTAACGATAAGGGTTGGCTGCGCGGTGTTATTGTTACAAAAGCATACAACTAAACCCGGTCTCACGTACCAGCATCATGATTTTTACTTCCTTAAAATTTTCACCTTCTACCCTTAATACCTTATCACAATCCTTCAGGTCGATATTAATTTTACTACCGGGGAAATGTTGCTGCAGGTAGCTCACCAGCTTTTTTGCCTCCACTGCTTTCTGAACGTTAGTTCTAAATACTGTGATCATTATTATCGCGTTTATCAACTGGTTTGTATTTTAGCCGGATCCATCCAAAAAAATTCCCAGATATGGCCGTCAGGATCATTAAAACTCCTCGTATACATAAATCCATAATCCTGGGGTTCGTTTGCTACGGTGGCCCCGGATCTTAAAGCCGTATTGACAAGTTCATTTACTTTTTCCTTGCTGTCAAGTGAAAGGGCAATGATTACCTCGGATGTTTTAGCAGCGTCAGCAATTTCCTTGGTCGTAAATTCTTTAAACTTCGCGTGGGTCAGTATCATCGCATAAATATCTTCGGAAATTACCACGCAGGCAGCTGTTTCATCCGTGAATTGAGGATTGATGGTAAAGCCAATAGCAGTGAAAAATGCCATTGAAATTTCCAGGTCTTTTACCGGGACGTTTACAAAGATTTTTGTTGACATAATATAATATTGTGTTTTACAGTTTGAACCAGGCACTAACTTTTATATGCCTTTTCCAGGTCGGCAATGTTGAGTTTTTTCATTTTCATCATAGCCTGCATCGTTTTTCCGGCCTTTGCGGGGTCTTTGTCACTCATCATTTCCATGAGAGAAGAGGGTATGATCTGCCAGCTGAGGCCAAACTTATCTTTGAGCCAGCCACACATGCTTTCTTCGCCGCCACCTTCAGTTAATGCTTTCCAGTAGTAATCAACCTCGTCCTGTGTTTCGCAGTTTACAAAAAATGAGATGGCCTCGGTAAACTTAAACTGGGGCCCGGCATCAAAGGCATAAAAACGCTGTCCTTCCAATTCAAATACTGCTGTCATAACCTGGCCCGCAGGAAAAGGGCTGCCTTCTTTCCAGTAGGATATACTAACGATTGAAGAATTTTTAAAAACAGACGTGTATAAATTCACAGCCTCTTCAGCTTTACCATCAAACCATAAAAAAGGGCTGATCTTTTGGATGTTTGTTGCCATTATTAAAGTTTTAATTGAATGATTATTCCGATAATTGTTTCACCTGTTCCAAAGCTTTAGGCCATGTGCTGATAAAATAATCTTTGTAATCTTCTGTAATGTCCATGTCAACAGATAACTCTGTTGTGCCATTTTCTTCTTTCAGCGTGTAAGCCTCGGTGGCCCCGGCCCATTTTTTCACTTCTTCACTCTCTGTATCCTCTACGTTGTCTTTAATAACACCCATATGCTCAAACCGCATGAACTCATTAGGTCTTTTCGTCTCGATCCTACTGACCATTCCATCCCCTCCGCCGGAGACAAACAATACCTTGCTGCCTTCTTCCCAATCGGTAATGGCGTCTGATCCTTCAGCAAACACGCTTGTCCATTTAGGGTAACTATTCTTATCCCATAATACGGACCATACTTTTTTCCTTTGGGGCATGAATACTTGTAGAAAAATTTAGCTTTTCCATGATGTTTATTTTTTTAAGATAAAAGGTTAGGCTATGGGTAATGCGGCAGGGCCCTATTCAGGTACTCCTGCCAGTTGTGCAAATTCTTTGATTATATTTTCCAGCTCTTTCTTCTTGCGGGAAATGTCAACCCTGTCTTGAAAGTACAGCAGCCTCCTGTCCTTATAAGATCCTTCGAGTAATGCAGACTTTATTTTTACAATAGCCGGGTGATGAAATACCAACAGGACCTTATTATTCTTATGCGGCCCAAAGGTTAAAAGATCCATTTCCCTGTAATGGTAACTAGGGGCATTCCATTTTATTCTTTCTTCCAAATGCCGACCCGCTTTTTTAATGGTTTTCCTTAACAGGTTAACTTCAGCTTTTGTTTTTTCATCCAGTGTATCAAGGTAAGTATTGATCCTTTCTTCTTCGCTGGTCCGGGGAGGTTTTATTTTAGATTGAGAGCTGTTTTTCGATTTTTTTGTTTTCAGCTTTTCTTCCCTTTCATTGGCAAGAAATTTTACGATTCTTGCCACAAGGTCCAGTGGTACCGGCTCATCAAGGGGAAACTGAACTGTGCCCTTACCGGTTTTATATGCCGATAATTCGTTTTTAAAAAGATCGCTGGTTACGGGTGCCGGGTAAAGCCCGATATGATTTTTATATCCTGCGAAATAGACGAGCTGGTAACCATCCAGTTTAAAAGCTGGTATGCCGTAGCTGATGGTCTCTTCTGCAAGTGGCGCGGTCTTTTTAATTTGTGCCCTTACCTGTTCCAGCTTTTGCTGTGTTGCTTTCGGAAACGCGGAAATATACCCGTCTATATTGGTTGCTTTACCAGGTTTGATCGTTACGGCTTCTTTAAATGATAAGGAATTTTTACCCAGCATATCGCGCAATGTGGGAATAGAGGATTTCCCCATGCCATGCAACTGTAGTATTTCAGTTTCACT
>JAKFCK010000370.1:0-2337 GCA_036676685.1 Chitinophagaceae bacterium
GCTTAATTTGGCAGTTAAGAAAAAACAAAACAAATGAAAAGTATTTTGATTGTAGGAATTGTATTGGCATTGATAGCTATGTGACCCGAAAAAAAGACAAAAATTGTTTTCTTTGGCGATTCCATTACACAGGCCGCGGTAAAAAAAGGCGGATACATTGATCGTATACAAAGTTTCATTAATCAGCGTTCAGCCCAGGTTAAATATGAATTGGTAGGGGCGGGCATCAGCGGTAATAAAGTGTATGATCTTTATTTGCGGGTAGAAGATGATGTATTGGCAAAGGATCCTGGAATGGTAGTCATATATGTTGGGATCAATGATGTATGGCATAAAACAACCTCAGGCACAGGAACAGACCTGAATAAATATGAAAAGTTTTATATAGCCATCATCAAAAAATTACAGGCGAAAAATATTAAAGTAGCTGTTAAAAAGGAAAATGACACTACAAGACAGAGGCTGGATTATATTCTTGAGCTGTTTCCTGATTTGAAACGGTTCTGGAAAAAACCAGGCGGACTCCTCAGTGGCGGTCAAAAACAAATGCTATCAATTGCCCGTGCCTATGTAAATGACAATGAACTGCTCTTAATTGATGAACCAAGCAAGGGTCTTGCCCCGATTGTCGTTGAAAAGGTGATGGAATCCATTCAGCAGATGAAAGAAAAGACAACCATCATCCTCGTAGAGCAAAACTTCATGATGGCGAGTACAATCGGCGACAGCTTTTATATTATTGATGACGGCAGGACCGTTTCAAACGGTGCAATGGATATCCTGCGTGAAGACGAAGAGATGAGAAGGAAATATCTCGGAATTGCTTAGGAAGGGAGGACAATAAAGTGGATGTTTTAATTAGTCTCAGTCTTAACGGGCTCGCCACAGGGATGCTGATCTTCCTTCTAGCGGCTGGCCTTACCTTGATATTTGGTTTGATGGATGTATTGAATTTTGCCCATGGCGGCCTGTTTGCCTGGGGTGCCTATAGCGGTATCTGGATTTATACAACTACGGGAAGTTTTGTAGTCGGAATCATCGGGGCCATCCTTACGGGAATGATCCTTGGAATCATCACAGAACGCTGGATTATCAAGCCGGTTTATGGGAATCATGTCCAGCAGATTTTAATCACACTCGGTTTAATGCTCGTGTTATCCGAAATGTTAAAAGTGGTCTGGGGACCGAACCAGATATCAGCAGCTACGCCTGACTATCTGTCTGGCAGCTGGGAGGTTGGCGGTGTCATCATCATAAAATACAGAGTTTTCATCATTGCAGTGGGATTTGCCGTGTTCTTGCTCGTCCAATACCTGCTTAAGAAGACGAAAATTGGGCTCGTGGTCCGGGCGGGAGTCATGAATAAGGAGATGGTCCAGGCGCTTGGCATCAACATCCAAAAGGTTTTCATGTATGTATTTATGATTGGTGCAGGGATGGCGGCACTGGGCGGAATGCTGCTGGGGCCATATTCAGGTGTGATTCATGCGAATATGGGCATGGAATTTGCCATTCTGGCTTTCATTGTCGTTGTTATTGGCGGTATGGGCAGTTTTTCTGGATCCGTGATGGCAGCCATTTTAGTCGGTTTGTCTGGATCATTCATGGCGTATTATGTTCCAGACCTTGCACTGGCGGCAAATATGCTGCTGATGGCAGTCGTTCTAATCTTCAGGCCTCAGGGCTTGTTCGGGGCAAAGGGGTGAGCCGCGGATGACAAAAATGTTTTCTAATCGTATGAATATCTTTTATCTGCTTGTAGCTGTTTTTTTAGCGGTGCTGCCTTTTGTCTATGATTCAAGGAGTATGCTGATCCTTCTGTCACAGGTATTCATCTTTGCCATCCTGGCAATGAGCTATGATATCTTGCTTGGCTACACTGGCATTGTTTCGTTTGGGCATGCGATGTTCTTTGGTATCGGGGCCTACACGGTCGGCGTATTCATGAAACGGTTTGAACCAGAAACAAGCTATTTCCTGCTGGCCGTTTTGGTAACGATTTTACTGACAGCCGTGGTCAGTTATATTGTCGGACTGTTGACATTGAGGCTGAAAAGTCACTTTTATGCGATGCTGACAATGGCTTTTGCAGGCTTGTTCCTGGTCCTTGCAGAAAAGTGGCGTACCGTCACTTATGGAAACGATGGATTTACATTCAGGGTTCCAGAATTTTTGAAGGACCGGACTGATTTTTATCTGATTTGCCTTGCCTCGATGGTGCTGGTTTTTATCCTGCTCAGAAGATTTACCAATTCGCCGCTTGGGCGGGTGCTGCAGGCAATTCGAGAAAATGAACAGCGTACGGAATCGCTTGGATACAGCGTTTTACAATACAAA
>JAKFCK010000371.1:0-1861 GCA_036676685.1 Chitinophagaceae bacterium
GTGTTGCTTGGTATCAGGGAAAGTACATCAAGGTCACAATTGACCAAAGCCCGCGTTTTTTTACAAAAAAAATTAACTGAAAATGGATTCAAACAAGTTAGAACAAGACCCATGGAGTATCCTGAGGGAGAAAATTAATAGCCTGGATCATGTGCCTGGGGTAGAGACCCCAAGTACAGAATACCTGTGGGGCAGGCTACAGCAGCGGTTTAAAAAAGACAGGAGACGCCGACGTATGTACCGGTACGGCATAGCCGCTTCTTTTACCATCCTGTTCAGCGTGCTTTTATCGCTAAGCACTTATAAAAATAGCACAGCTCCGGAGGCTGGTGGTACGCAGGCCAATGTTGTGCAAGCCACACCGATTACAATTACACTGCCTGCCGAAACTACGCTGACAAAAACCGCTATACCAAAGTTGGCAATACCAAAGACAGCAATGGTTCAGCAAACAAAAAAAACCAGTTATCCGGCAATCCGGGAAACCGAACTGGTGCCAGTTTTCCCACCTGCTCCCGAGATGGTGATACAAACCCCCGCGCCTGAAAAAATAGCGCCAATTGCGCCGCCCATAACAACAACCTTGCCCCGGGAAAAAACCCAAATGCAGGTCGTGCATGTAAGAGACCTGGGGCCTTCCCCGTTCTTCACCATCAAGCCAGGCGTTGACCAGTACGAAGTACGCAAGTTGCTCAAACAAAAATCCACAGCTAAGACTGCTGTCGCCTCTTCTTCGCAACAAGAGGACCATATTATCACCAAAAATTAAACATACAACCTAAGCAACATGAAAAAGATGTTAGCAATGGTGCTGATCTGCACCACATCGGCACTCTATGCCCAAACCCCAGGCGATTTTTTTCAAACCTTTCCCGGCGACGTTACCTGGCAGTTTAAAATTATCCTCGACCGTGGCGAGTCGATGCAGGTGGAATTGATGCACATCGATGACCTGCAGCATTTACCAAACCTGGATTCACTGGTGGCCATTGTAACCAGTGATATTCCCCAATTTGTCGATACGTCCGAACAAGTCTTACATGGCAGGCGGCTGGCTTATATCGGTATCGGCAGCGACAGGCAGGTGATGCTACGGGCCGGTACCGACCGCAACGAATATTTTCTTTCCCGCGACGGAAGGATGGAGTTATTAAAAATGGATGAGGATACGGTGACGGTCACCGGGGTGATAAAAACAGGAGGAGCAACCCGTTTTTACAGGCTCAGCTTTTTCCTGAACGATTTTAAAAATCTACGGCTGTATAACAACGGGCAGTTGCAACAAAAGATCGTGTTACTAATGCAGCAAAAGAATGGAAAATGGTTACGCGCTGAGGATGGCAGTTTTCATTTGAAAGACAACCCCGGCATCACCGCACCGACCCCGGCAGGCAAGGCTGGCGGTACAAGCATGCTCCTTTTACGGCCATCCATTGATATTCAGAACTACAGGGATCGTTTTGTGCCATCCATAACCGTGGGGCTCGCCATCACAAAACAACGCAACTTCACCTACCAGGAATATGGCTTATCCAGCGAGGCACATTTCCGGTTTGCAAAAATCAATGACAAGGATAAAATATTCGTTCAGTCTTTTCTTACCCTAAGCTACGGACGCGGAAAAACAACCAGCAAAATGACATCCCCGGTCAAGCTCTTCCCCTTCATTTCCGTGAGCTACCTCACCAGGAGCAAGGGTGATCTGTATGAAAAAAATACTTTTCGTCTTGGCGTAGGCCGGTTCTTCCTGGGAAATAATTCTACCAAATTAGAGCCTGCTATTTACATGAATGATGTGTTCAAAAACATTACGCCGTCGCTGAGGCTGGTGCAGAAATTTTGAGTGGTGAATGGGTGAATG
>JAKFCK010000372.1:0-2510 GCA_036676685.1 Chitinophagaceae bacterium
TTTAAGAATTTTACATATGGCAAGCAATCGAAAAGGCCGCTCCGTTTCTACGGAGGGGCTATTTTTTTGTCCTGTATTTTTTATGATAACTGCCCCGGCATTTCCCGGTACAAAAAGTTCATTGTAAAACCTCCTCTATCTCCAGGGACACGGGATAGCTCCGGAAGTGGCATTTTTTCCCCGTAAGATGATAGACAATTCTGCTGTATTAGGCCGGCGGGCTGCCTGGTTCAGGCGGGAAATAGTAATATCGTAGCTTAAACCATACTGTATATTTTTGTATGTTAGCCCGATATAAGGCACTACGGCATTGGCAGACCAATACCACAGGCCCCCATTGATTATCGTCTCCTCTTCATTGGACAGGTAGTACCCCAACGCCCCGCCAATAGAAAAATAATCAGCTTCCAGTTGTTCCTGGTAGATTGCGTTTGTACTTAACACCGTACGCTCATTCAAAAAGGTTTCAAAGTTGGCATGTGCCACTTTCCGCATACCCAGGCGTTGTTTTTCATCGCCTAAAAATGTTTGCTTCGGTTTATTCAAGTGAAAGCCTGCAAGCCCGATATCGACATTTGTATTTTCCGTGTTGTAACTGTACAGTAGCCCTGTGCTCACCGACACATAAGGTTTCATATTGGACAGGGCCGATTCACCCGTTGGGAGGTTTTTGTTAAAACCCGTGCCGGTAAATTGTTCCTGGAAATCCAGCGCCGAAAAATCCACAAACCGGCGGCCGTATATGGCACCGAAACCCACACCCATCCTGTGGCTTGAAGTTTCAGACTCTGCAAGTTTTACGCTGTAGGAAAAATTACCGGACCCATAAACACTTTTTAAGGCGCCACTCATCGCGTTATCATACATGAGCATACCGCCCAACCCGAAGTAATTGTCTTTCTCCGGCACGTTGAGTGTATTGCGTAACCCAACTTTGGTATCATAGGAAACAGTTCCCGTCACATAAGGACTGGCAGGCCCTACCCATTGGTCCCTGAAGTTGGCAACAAGGCGCCAGTCTGCATTTATTTTGGCAGTTAACGCAGGGTTGATATTTAAAGGAGATGAAAAGAATTGCGAAAAGCTTGGATCCTGTGCATGACCTTTTTGCATCATAATGATGCAAAAAATAATCCCGCAAATATGTTTCATTCTTTTCATCAGCTAAATTGTTATCGTAGTAACAGCGCATTCCCTGCACGATGGATGTCACGTCCATCCGCACCCACTGCCTT
Organism: Chitinophagaceae bacterium; assembly: GCA_036676685.1. Lineage (GTDB taxonomy): Bacteria > Bacteroidota > Bacteroidia > Chitinophagales > Chitinophagaceae > Ferruginibacter. Next base: position 1,236 of record JAKFCK010000372.1, read on the forward strand.
CAGGGTCCAGGTATAACTATCCATTACCTGCGGTTGGCCCCGGAACGTGCCGTCCCAGCCATTACCCAACAGATTTGTTTCAAACATCAATTTGCCCCACCGGTTAAATACCCGGAAGTATTTCAGTTGTGTGATACATACTGTTAATGGAAATAATTTATCATTATGCCCATCCCCATTGGGCGACCAGGCCTTTGGCACAAAAAGATCGCAACCCGCCGATGGAACTGTGGAAACCTGGATCAACAAGGTATCTACTATGAGGCACCCGCCGCCCGCATCTATGTTAATCAGGTATTCAGTGGACCTATTGTAATTAAATACGGGTGTTCGCACATTATAAACATTTAATCCTACAGCAGGTAACCAGCTAAACGTGTAGTTGCTGCCCGGATCTCTTGCATTAAGCGGCAAAGGGACATCCGGCGGCACGGTGAGCGTAGGGTAACGGCGGGATATAGCCTCCTGCCTGATAACAACAACCACAGGCTGTGTTTGTGCCCCGGAGCAGGGGCCCGAAGCCGTGGCTTTTATATAATACGTTCCGCTTGCCGTAACAGCCGCCGGGCTGGATACAGCAATGGAGGCGGCAGCATCCATCCAATAGCTATACTGAAGGCCGGGGCCACTTGCGCTGGTGATAGCCGCCGAAGTCAGGTCCACACTGGTTGGAGCACACACTACGGGGGGATTTGTGATTGTCAAAATTGCCGGTGGCTGCACAGTTACCGACAGCTGTGTAATGCCGGCACACTGGCCTGCCGCCGGGGTAAAAGTGTAGGTCGTTGTTCCTGCCGATGATGTATTAATGATCCCGGGGTTCCATGTGCCGCTGATGCCATTGCTCGAAGTCAATGGCAGCGCTGGCGGAGTAGCATTGACACACAGTGGCCCAACCGCGTTAAAAGCCGGTACTATCGCAGGGCTAACGGTAACGGTTAGGTTAGTTGTCGTTGAACACTGCCCGGCCGCAGGCGTGAAGGTATAGGTTGTCGTTGCTGTGTTGTTTAAAGCAGGGCTCCAGCTGCCCGTAATATTATTCAATGAGGTTGTTGGCAATGCCGCCAGGGCGGCGCCCGAACAGATAGGTGCAACCGGATCGAACGTTGCTGTTATGGCCGGGCTAACGGTAACGGTTAAACTAGTTGTTGCTGCACACTGCCCTGCAGCCGGCGTGAAGGTATAGGTCGTCGTTGTAGTGTTGTTTAAAGCGGGGCTCCAGCTGCCGGTGATATTATTCAAAGATGTTGTTGGCAATGCCGCCAGGGCGGCGCC
>JAKFCK010000373.1:0-1958 GCA_036676685.1 Chitinophagaceae bacterium
CGCCACGAACCAATACATCTCCTGCAGCCAGGTCATTCATACCAATCGGTTTCAACTGTCTGGCCAGGGAGGCCGTACCACACATTCCAAAAACACGGTGCAGGTACCTGGTAAAATTTTCGGGGGAGAATGGTGCTGAAAAATTGTACCGGGTGCAGGCATTATCCTAAAAAAAATTTCATCGAACCTGCCTGCTGAAAATAAATACTCTGCCCTGAGCCGGATAATGGCATCAGCACATTGCTGAAGATCTTTATTTCCCACGGGTATGTCCAGCACGGCAAATTGTGCCCCCTGGTTGGTTTTCATTTTTCCGTTATAGAGGTATACCGTCTTGTTGTCTTTCAGGGAAATTTTCCTTAACCATGCTGCAAATGAACGGGGATTCGCGGCTTTTCTCGTAAAGCCAGGTGGCAGGGGAATTGTCTGTATCACTGCAGGGGCAGGGATTATAGCAGTTGTTGTTTCCTTATGCTGTTCTCCGGCATGCGTAAAATTACCATAACAAGCAACCAGGAAACATAATAAAATGCCTGCCACAGTTTTGGAGTACATAAATCATTAATTTTGAGCCGCTGAACGTGAAGATGCAAGGCTGCATCTTTTCCATAATAAACAAACTAGTGTATGCCAACAATACTGATCATCGATGATGAAAAAGCCATTCGGAAAACGCTTTCGGAAATACTGAGTTTCGAGGGCTATAAAATTGATGAAGCTGCAGATGGAGAAGAAGGACTAAAGCGATTCAGTGAAAAATCATATGATCTTGTTCTTTGCGATATAAAAATGCCTAAGTTGGATGGCATCGAGTTTTTGGAAAAAGCAAAAATGACCAACCCGGATATCCCGATCATCATGATCAGCGGGCATGGCAATATTGATACTGCCGTAGAGGCGGTAAAAAAAGGAGCGTTTGACTACATTAGCAAACCACCCGACCTGAACAGGCTGCTCATTACTTTGCGGAACGCCACGGAAAAACAGGACCTCGTTGCCCAAACGAAAGTACTCAAGCGCAAGGTGAGCAAAGTGCAGCAGATGGTGGGGGAGAGTGGCCCGATCCAAAAGATCAAAGACACGATAGAAAAGGTAGCCCCAACTGATGCGCGGGTGCTGATAACAGGAGAGAACGGGGTAGGGAAGGAACTTGTGGCAAGATGGATACATGAAAAAAGTAATCGTAATACCGGCCCGATGGTGGAGGTAAATTGTGCGGCCATCCCTGGTGAACTCATAGAAAGCGAACTGTTCGGTCATGAAAAAGGTTCATTTACATCTGCAATCAAACAACGCATAGGTAAATTTGAACAGGCCAATGGCGGTACGCTGTTCCTGGATGAGATCGGTGACATGAGCCTCAATGCGCAGGCAAAAGTACTACGGGCATTGCAGGAGGGTAAAATTACAAGGGTAGGGGCCGATAAAGATATAAACGTGGACGTGCGGGTGATAGCAGCCACAAACAAAGACCTCCTGAAGGAAGTGGATCAGAAAAATTTCCGGTTAGATCTTTATCACAGGATCGGTGTGATCATCATTCATGTGCCGTCCCTTAACGAAAGAAGAGAAGATGTGCCCAGCCTCGTCCACTATTTCCTGGAAAGCATTGCCGAAGAATACGGCCAGCCGAAAAAGCAGATCGATAAAAAAGCTATGGATGCCTTACAGCAATACAACTGGAGCGGTAATATCCGGGAACTGAGAAACGTGGTAGAACGCCTCATTATCCTGAGCGGAAAAGTGATCCAGGCAGAAGACGTTGAACTATATGTATTACCGAAAAGCTGAGAAAGGCTGTGTTTTAACAGAAAGAATTAGTTAAATAAAGCCAACAGGTATATTGCACAGATGGCTGGTTACGGTTTCTGGAATTACAATACTACTTTTGTGCCTGAAAAATTTTACTTATGAGTATTGGTTGGATTATTTTCCTTTTGGCTACCATCGGGTGGCAT
>JAKFCK010000374.1:0-2743 GCA_036676685.1 Chitinophagaceae bacterium
GTATTACATGTATCAATCAGAATGGACCACAAAGCCGGTGTTACATATCTTCCCGCACTGGAATTGGCAGCCCGGCAAGATTGTAGATGTTTGGGCCTATTATAATAATGCGGACGAAGTGGAATTATTTTTAAACGGAAAATCCCTTGGCACCAGGAAGAAGGGGTTGGAAGACCTTCATGTGATGTGGAGGGTGCCTTATACGGCCGGTACACTCAAAGCTGTTTCCAGGAAAAACGGTAGTATTATCTTAACCAAAGAAATAAAAACGGCCGGCAAACCTTATAAACTTGAACTGAGGGCAGACAGGCCAAATATCAAAACCGATGGTGCGGATCTTTCATTTGTCACCGCCAGGGTATTGGACCGGAATGACGTCCTTGTGCCTGGTGCAAACAATGTGCTGAGTTTCTCCATTTCGGGCGCGGCAACTATCGCCGGCACAGACAACGGTTACCAGGCGGATACCACCTCGCTAGTAAGTAAAAAAAGAAAAGCCTGGAAGGGGATGGCACTGGCGATTATTCGTTCTGCTCCAAAAAAGGGAAATAGTACATTAACCGTGCGGTCTCCTGGTTTGCTTCCGGGAACGATTGCGTTAAAAATATATGAATAACCTTCGTTTGTAGTTTTTAAATTTACTGTAGCCAATAGTAAAATCTTACATCTTTTTAGCAAAACCTTACATTGTTGTCCCCTATGTGTACAAGTACCTTTAGTGAGTAAAACAGGATTGTAAACCTTTGCCTTTCCTGGGTTGTCTCAAACGGTTCGCTAAAATATTTTTGCTTGTTCCATATGTACACACAAACTGTAAATAGTCTTGCGTTTATAACCGGCCTCACCGCCGTTTCCCGGAATTTCAATAGTTGTGTTTCCCGGCTAATGACGGCCATTTTAGTTTTCTTGTTTATATCCTGCGCGGGTACCCAGGCGCAACAGAATAACGATACCGCTTACGAGAAGGTCCTCCATGAACGTTCAGCCAAAATTGTAGCCGTTTTAGGTATAGCGGACGCTAAACTTGCTGATAAAATAACGGGACAGATAGCCCGGCAATATTACCAGCTGAATGCCATTCACGACAAGAGTAAAGTAGCCGTTGCAGCCATTAAAGCTAAAAATCTTCCTGGTGAGGAAACTGCTGCTGCAATTAAAGTAGAAGGAGATAAAAAAAGCGCTGACCTCAAGCAACTTCACAGCCATTTTATCGCTCTTCTACAAAAGCAATTGTCTGCCGAACAGGTAGAGCATGTAAAAGATGGTATGACTTACAGGGTCCTTCCTGTAACATGGGCTGCCTATATGGATATGCTCCAAAATCTTACACCCGAACAAAAAGCGAAAATGTACGCATGGCTGGTAGAAGCCCGTGAACTGGCAATGGACGAAGGCTCCAGTGACGCCAAACATGCCGTGTTTGGAAAGTATAAGGGAAAGATCAATAATTATTTATCTGCCGAGGGATATGATATGAAGAAAGAAGGAGAGGAGTGGGCAAAGCGTATAGAAGCAGCTAAAAAATCCCAAAAAACAACCAACTAACCAAACAATAAATCAACCAGCTTAAAGAGAATATTAATTTTTATTTCTTCAAAACAATGCCATATGACCAAGTTATTTAGGAAGGCACTGCTCCTTCCACTCTTTCTACTATTAAGCCTGATAGTATTTGCGCAGGAAAAAACTGTGACAGGTACAGTCACTGATTCCAAAACCGGGAAAGGCATAGAACGGGCCACAGTTCGGGTCAAGAACGGAACACAATCCACTCTCACTGATGAGAATGGAAGGTTTTCCATCCGCGTGCCATCATCAGAGGCAATCCTGCAGATCTCTTTTGTGGGATATGGAGCGTTTGAAATTAAAGCTACAAATTCAGTAGTGAACGCGCCGTTGGCACTGATAGAAAACAGAATGGAGGAAGTTGTGGTTGTGGGTTATGGCACTAAAAAAAGAGTGAATATCCAGGGTGCCGTGTCTACTCTTAAGGCTGCAGATATTGAAGACCTCCCAACAGCTAACTTGCCTTCTGCTTTGGTGAACAGGGTACCAGGGGTAGGTGTGAACTTTAGCTCCGGTAAACCGGGGTCAACAACAACGATCAATATTCGTAACTCCATCACATTTCCCGGCAACGTGGATGGTGTTACTTCCCAGCCGCTGATAGTAATCGACGGAATCATTTCCAACCCGACACAATGGTCGCAGGCATCGAACGCAGACTTTTTTGAAAATATTGACGCGAGCCAAATTGAAGATATTACATTCTTAAAAGATGCATCCGCTGCCATTTATGGTGCGGCCGGCGCAAAGGGTGTCATATTGATCACAACTAAAAAAGGCCGTGTAGGTAAACCCAGGCTTTCTTATTCAGGGTATTTCGGCCAATCAACAGAGGCAGTTAAAACTAAAACCCTCAGTGCTTATGAACATGCCCGTTATTTAAATGATGGGCTGGAAGTGAAAGGTGCGCCGGATAACCAGCGTTTTTCGCAGGCAGACCTTGATTCGCTAAAAGGCATTCCCGACAATTCATGGTATGATCATTTCTGGAACCCCGGAAAAGTACAAAGACATACGCTTACAGTATCAGGAGGCTCAGAAAGACTTACTTTTTTTGCTGGTGGCAGCTACTATGACGAAAAAGGTAACTATGGCGAAATCAGAAATAAAAAATATAGTATTCGCACCGGCATGAATGCTACAATCATCGAAGGCCTTACAGCCAACGTGAGTTTCG
>JAKFCK010000375.1:0-1529 GCA_036676685.1 Chitinophagaceae bacterium
TCAGGCAAAATGATGACTGGGCGGTAAACTGGGGAGGAACAGGTTTCCCGGTGGGCACCGGAAATCAGGTCGCGCCAAATATCCTCATTACGGAAGGCACTTACAATATAACTTTTAACCGTATCACCGGAAATTATTCTTTTGTTGCATACCAACCTTCTATTGGCATATTGGGTTCCGCCTTGCAGGGTTGGGAAAATGACATCGACTTGCAAACAACCGATGGCGTTAAATATTCCCTGCTCAATTATCCATTAACCAATGGTGAAGTAAAGTTCCGGCAGGACAATAGTTGGGAGATCAATTGGGGCAATACAACCTTTCCCGCTGGAATTGGTTGGCAACATGGCCCTAATATTCCAGTACCTGCAGGCAATTACGATATCTATTTTAACCGGCAGACCGGGTACTATTACTTTCAATTGATCTGTCCTGACCCTATACTGCAATGCCCCGCAAATATCGAAGTAGGTAGTAAAGCAGGCAGCTGTGGTGCGATAGTGTTTTACAATCCACCAATGATAACAAACCCATGCGGATCCACCTATCTATACCAGGTACAGGGGTTACCCAGTGGCTCTTTTTTCCCCCTGGGAACCATTACTAACACCTACGTAGTAATATATGGAGAAGGTAAAGTAATGTCCTGTAGCTTCAACATTACCATAAAAGATACAGAACCCCCCGTTATAACACAGGTGAGTGCCGACCCATCCCTGTTATCACCTGCCAATCATAAAATGAGAGACGTGCTGATCAGTTACAGTGCGAACGACAATTGCGGACCGGTTACCAATTCATTAACGGTACGAAGTAATGAGCCTGTAAACGGAACCGGTGACGGTGATACTGCACCGGATTGGATTATCCTGGACGATCATCATTTGCAATTAAGATCAGAAAGAGCCGGAAGCGGCAAAGACAGGATCTATAGCGTAACGATCACCAGCACTGATACCGCAGGTAATAACACAACAAAAACAGTTGACATCATCGTGCCCCATGATATGAGAACAGTAAGCGCCCATGAAAACAGGACGGTTACCGCCTCCCATGATTTGAAAAGTGATGACAACATTGCCTGGGTGAATACACGGGTAATGCCCAATCCCAGTTCACATTACTTTACCGTGCAGATGGGAAATGCGGACAATGAAAAAGTGGAAGTGAGGCTGCTTGATATGACCGGAAAACTCGTCACCATGCTTTACACTGGAAAAAATAATACAATACAGTTTGGCCACAATTTACGGCCAGGCCTGTACATCGTTGATATCGCCAGTGAAAATAAAAGGCATCAGAGAATTAAAGTAATAAAACAATAACTTTAAAAACAAAAAATTCCTCCTGTACGTTGCAGGAGGAATTTTTTATTTATCGGATTGATCACGGCAGGTTTCCACACTGTGGATATGCCGTATATCAGATAAGTCTTCGTTTAACCCGAAAAACAAAAGCTAATCCTGCACCGGGCTTTTTTCCTCTATGGCTTTCATGTCCCTGGTATTTTTCTGCACGGCTATTGCGGA
>JAKFCK010000376.1:0-10079 GCA_036676685.1 Chitinophagaceae bacterium
AGCGTTAACCAGCTTTTTACTTTCGAATTGACATTTAAACTCAGGTTAAACCGCTCGGATTTAAATTTACCTTTTACTACAGCTTCCTGGCCAAGATAACCCAATGAAACGCGGAAAGTCGTTTTATCATTTCCACCGGAAAATGCCAGGTAATGATTTTGAATGGGTGCTGTTCTCAGGATTTCTTTGGCCCAGTTTGTATTGGCATACCTGTCCGGGTCCGAGCCGTCGATGATGGCCTGGATATTTGCATCGGAATACCTAATCGGTGCATTGGCGCCATTGGTATTGATATCACGTTCATTTTTCAGCCTGGCATAGTTAACGGCATCCAGGTATTGTGGAACCACGGTCACCTGCTGGAAGCCGAGGTAGCTGTTATACACGACACTCATGGCCCCGCTTTTTCCTTTTTTAGTTGTGACCACGATAACCCCGTTGGCACCTCTTGCCCCATAAATAGCACTGGCTGATGCATCTTTTAATACAGATATGCTTTCAATATCGGAAGGCGATAAATTATTGAACGCATCTAAACCCGTGTACTGGATATTGTCAATGACGACCAATGGCGCAGTGGAACCAAAAGTGCCCACACCCCTGATGGTTACGCTGGACGCATCCGCGCCGGGTAATCCACTCCCCTGCGTGATCTGCACGCCGGAAAACTTACCGTACATCAGTTGCCCGGAATTGGTGACCGGCTGGTTAACTGCATCGTCAAATTTTATAGTCTGGGTAGACCCGGTCTGGTTGATCTTTTTCTGTACGCCATAACCAACAACCACTACGTCCTCCAGTGCAGCAACTGAGGGTTGCAGTTGTACAGCAACAGCCGATCCTTTCCACCCGAGCGTATACGTTTTAAATCCTACGTTACTAAATACCAGTACCGGGTTACTGCCGGATACATTTAAACTGAAGGAACCATTTTGGTCGGTGCTGGTTCCTTTACCTGATCCCTGTTGCATTACTGACACCCCGGCCACAGGAGCATTATCCGCTGCATTAACAACTGTTCCACTGGCAATAGTTGATTGTGAAAATGACCGTTGGCTTATTAAAAGCAAAAAGCAGAATAAGCCTAAATAAGAAAGCAGTTTCCTTTTTAGCACAAGCATCGTTTGAGTTTTAGTTTGATTTAAAATACAACAACTAAGTAAGCAATAATTTTCCGGACAGCTGGCGTATAAACGGCTCAAAAAAGCGGTGTATACCGTTCAATAGGGAAACAAAAAAACAAGTAAAAAAGGAATTATTTTTTGCAAATACTTAGCCGGTAATTGTCAACCGGGGTACATAACAAATGTACGCGGCAGAAGTTCGTTTGATATTTTCCTTTTGCGGGTAGTTCGGGTTGAGAACACGAATTTAATGCAGGAATTTCACGAATTTTCCACATTTAAAGTGGGGTGGAAGTCAGGGTTCTGCAGTAGCTGCCGGATTGTATTGAACGTTCTTATAGGGAACGGGTGCATGGGTTTTCTTAAGCCACTTAAATAGTTTTTGCTCCAGGTGTTTTGCCATTCGTTTATTGGCGGCAGCGATATTATTTTTTTCCCCGGTATCATTCAACAGGTCATACAACTCCGTACTACTATCTTCATAATTATAGATCAGTTTATAGTTGCCTTCCCGGATGGCAGAGCCGGGTTTACCGCCCTGGTTGCTGTAATGCGGGTAATGCCAGAACAGCGGCCGCTGCCGGGTGGTGTTAGGCTGAGCCAATAACCTGAAAATATTGTTGCCGTCAATTTCCTTCCCGGGATGGTAACCTGCATGGATCGCTTTTGCGATCGTGGGAAAAATATCTGCTGTGGTCACCGGCAGATCATTAACGGAGCCGGCAAATATTTTTCCTTTCCAATACAAAACCAGGGGCACACGGATACCGCCTTCATACAACCAACCCTTTCCGCCTCTCAGGGGGCCATTCGTGGTAGGGCTCCCTTCAGCTGTGCTTAACCCGCCGTTATCAGAAGTAAAAATGACCAATGTGTTATCATCAATACCTGTTTGATTGAGTTGATCCAATATCCTTCCGATATTCCAATCCATGTTTTCCACCATGGCCGCATACATGGGATGATCCTGTACTACCCTTCGCTTCCATCCGTTCTCATACTTCATCCAATCTTCATCTTTTACAAACCGATCTTTGCCTGGAATCCCGGGTTGCTTTTGTTTAGCTGCATATTTTTGTACCAAAGCCCGCGGCGCCTGCAAAGGGTTATGCACGGCGTATAGGGAATACATTAAAAAGAAGGGCGCCTGTTTATTGTTTTCTATAAAGGCAAGGCATTCATTGGTTAACCTGTCCGTGAGGTATTCCCCTGCGGGGCCATCACTTAATTTCGGGTTGGCGTAAGGGGTAAAAAAACCACCGGTGCTGTCATTGATCCTACCCGTTGGCGATCCCTTGCTCCAGCCACCTTTGTTTACCTGGAAGCCGTGAAAATCCGGCCAGTATTTTTCCTCCTCACCCAAATGCCATTTACCGGCGAAAAAAGTTTTATACCCATTGGCTAACGCAAATTCGCTGATCGTTTTTTCTTCCAGGGCTAGTTGGTATTCTGTAGGCTGCGCAATTAATTTTTCAAATGGCCGCGCTTTACCATTTTCCTGCCTGCCAACGATCCAATCCGTGACACCTGTTTTTACCGGGTACTTTCCGGTCATCAGGCTGGCACGCGTGGGGCTGCATACCGGGCTGCTGGCATAAGCCTGTGTGAACCGGGTACCGTTTGAAGCCAGTTTATCCAGGTTTGGCGTTTCGTAAAAAGTACTCCCATAACAAGCCAGGTCGGCCCAGCCAAGATCATCTGCAAGAATCAGCACAATGTTAGGTTGCCGTTTTTTGTTTTGTGCCTGCATCGAATATGGAATAAACAAAAACAACAGCGAAACAATAAAATATTTGAACATTACTTCTATTTTAAGTTATGGTTGATTCAACCGGCTTTTAATCGGCGAACTAATTTTTAAGTTACCCGGTGTACTTTTCAGGGCAGTTTTATCACCGACAACTCATACAAGGAAGGGGGTGCTGTTGCCATTAAAGTTTTCAATCGCAATTTGTTCGTTTTATAACTGCGTGGCAACAAAATTACTTTGCAATCACCCATGGGTTCTGTGCCTAAATAAATAGTTAACCATTGCCCCTTCTCCAATATATCTATACTATACTCCTTTATCCTACCCGTTCTTAGCTGTGAGAATCCGTCCGGTAGATTTTTAGTATCCTGGTATTCAAAAATGCTGATCTTATTAAAAACTTCAGCGGGATCCAGGTCGATCACTAATTCCGCCAGGGTATCTGCTGCAAGCCACCGGCTATCAAGGTTACCGTCATTTGCGAATGAAGCCGGGTATTTATTGTCTTTGTCAGCAAACGCACTGCTGGCAGCGGCGGGCCTCAACAACGAAATAAATTTCCCGTTTTTCGGCAGTGGTTTGTTCGCCGACAAGCCTAATCGTTTTCCTAATTCAATTACTGCAAGTGCTTCATACTCCCGTATCCTACCGGTTTTATCCGGAGGTACATTTATCACAAGGGAATTATCATTGTCCGTACACCAATAAAATAATTCCTGCAGCTCATCCAGCGCCCTCACCGGGAGTTGCGCTGATTTTTGAAACCAGTTCCAGCGACTGCCCAGGCAAATGGTATGTTCATAAGGCAGGTAATAAGATTGGCCTTCATGCAAATATTGTTTTTTATCAAACCTGGTGATGATCTTCGGATCCCACAACCTGAAATCACTGGGAAAATAGTGAAAAAAATATTTATTGTCTTCCGTCATGGAGGATGGCAATGTAAATTTCCGTTTGCCTTCTTCATTTACTATAGTATGATTAACGCTTACCGCACATTTTGGATTATACTGTTTAATCAATTTATATACCTGGTTTATGCCCCAATCAGCAGGTTTTCTTTTCCAACCGCCATCGAGCCATACTTCACAGATGGGGCCATAATTGGTAAACAGTTCTTTTAATTGATTCAGCATATAGTCAATGTAAGCCTGTGGGTTGGCGTCGTTAAAGGAGGGCTCATGCCTGTCCCAAAGGGAATAATAAACAGCAAACTGCAGCCCGTATTTTTTGCAGGCTTCTGCAACAGCCTTCACTACATCCGTTTTAACCGGTGAAGCCGCCACATCATAATCGGTGTACTCACTGTCCCATAAACAAAAACCATCATGGTGTTTTGTGATCAGCAACACATAACGGAAACCTGCATCTTTTGCAGTGCGCACCCATTGATCGGGGTCCAGGTGGGTTGGGTTATATGCACTTGCCGGTGTGGTACCATCCGACCATTCCAGGTCAGTAAATGTATTTACGCCAAAGTGGATGAACATGCCATAGCCCCGTTTGATCAGCTCCTTTTGTGCAGCGTTTGGCGTATTGGCTGGTTGTAATACCTGTGCGCTGGTATTAACCCAGGCGAGTGTGAAAACAAAAAGAACGTAAAGAGGTTGATATTTTACTTTTAAACGCATGAAACGAATTTTATGCACCAGTGTAAGTTTATGAGGAAATATTTTATGTTCAGTCCGCGCAAATAGGCCAGCTGAGCAAAAGTTATGATTGAAGTTAGCGGGCATTGTGCTTTTTGCATAGGGTAAAAATTAAAAATACCCAATAGACCCTTTATATGAATTGATTGTCCCCATGAACGAAATGGCAACAGAATAAATTTGGATCAATCATAATTATTCAAAACAAACTTGCCATGTACAACTTCTACAAACTTAAGCGGGCAGTTATTTTACAGCTGCTTTTACTGTTGATTGCTATTCCCCCTGTTTATGCACAGGACGGAACGGCCTGTGATACCTCCGTACGTTATATTTATTGGACCGGGGAAGAAAACAATGATTTCTTTAATGAAAAAAACTGGCGGGTAACGGTGGAAAGGCCAACAGTGGAAACAGACAGCACACCCGGCAGGCCCGGCTGCTTACCCGGGGGAGGCTCACACCTCTACCTGATTTGCCCCAATGTGCATGATCCTGTTAATGACAGATACCCTAAAGATAGAAGCCTGGAGCCTGGCCAGCCTATTCGTTTCAACCTGTACATCGAGTCGGCCAGCGTGTCGGCCAATGGTGCCATCAGTTTTGCCTGTGCACAAAAAGGCATCACACTTACTAATGCACAACTTACGGTACAAGGCGGAACGGTGAGCCAGGGTGCTTTATCATTGTTAAATGAAAGCACCGTTCACTTAAAGGAAGGCGGTATGTCGCCCACTTTGTTACTTAATTTTTCCGATGCTGCATCCTGGGTTTACATGCACAATGAAAATCCTGATGCACTAATGTCAAAGCTGGGCAATATCCGTATCAATCATGTCACCGGGATCTTAGATAATAATTTCCGCATCAATCAATATTATCAAAAGGGCGCAGTTGTAAGGCCCCTTTCAAATGCACATTTACCTTTAAAGATCTTTAGCAGTACTGCACAAAACGGTACTTCTGCCGGTTTACAGGAAGATATCATTTATGCTGGTGCAACTATTCCCGGCGGGATGGATAACGCCACCCGTTCGTTTATCCTCAAACGTGGGTTCATGGCAACCTTTGCTATCAACAGCAATGGTACCGGTAAAAGTAAAGTGTATATAGCATCGGAAAAAGACCTGGAAATTGACGCTTTGGATTTAGCCTTACAGGGAAATGTAAGTTTCATCAGGGTTGTACCATGGAACTGGGTCATTAAAAAAGGAACCGGTGGTTTCTTTGACCAGTTGAATACCGGCTGGTTCTATAACTGGAACAACAATAATAACCCACTGCCTAATTATGAATACGTGCCCATGGCCTGGGGAGCAGGTGGTGCTTTACCCGCCGCAATTAACCTGGTGAAACAAAAGAAAAAAACAACGCATGTATTAGGTTTCAATGAATCTGATAACTGCGAAGACCAATCGGGCCAGTTCAATAATTTGTGCCAGCCTGCTGTTGCGGTGGCCTATTATGAAAACCTGATGGGGCTTGGCGTACGGCTAGGAACGCCTGCCCCACGTGAAAACGGCCCGACAACATGGTTACTTGAATTTGCCCGAATAGCAAAAGAAAGAGATGTACGTTTTGATTTTGTTGCCGTGCATTGGTACGATTGGGGAAACAACCCGGCAAACAGTCCGAATGCAGATCCGCAGCAGATCTTCAACCGCTTCAAAGCTTATTTGGAGAATGTATACCGCATTTACCAGCTCCCGATCTGGATCACAGAATTTAACGCCAACCCCAATCGTGGTAATGCAATCCAGGAATCCTTCCTGCGGTTAGCACTTCCCTATCTCGAGAGCCTGGATTATGTGGAACGTTATGCGTACTTCCAGCCCAATCCTGCGTTTGCAACTGTTCCGCAAACGCCGGCGAATTACTATGATACAAATGGGGCCTTAACCAACATTGGCGAATTGTATAAAGATCATATATCATCGCCATCAATTCCAGATTCAACAGTCGAGTGTCCGAATAATTTAGAAGGGCTTGACTTACCCTATGTTTCCCTACCAACAAATAGCCTGGTGTTTGAAGCCGAGTGCGGAAAGTTTATTGGCAATCAATGGAACATTATTGAGCAGGCCAACGTTTCGAATGGTTTATACATCAGGGGCGACAATAACCTTGCTGGTGCTACCGCATTGGCTAAACAGGTTCATTTTGAATTTGAATTGGCTGAAGCAGGTACCTACCGTGCCTGGGTACGCTCGGCATCAACCGGGGGTGCAGGTGCAATAAGGATCAGGATAGATGGTAAAGACATGGAACAAATTTCACCATTCACCAGCGCTGGTTTTACCTGGTTCCAGGTGCCAAGATTTTATGCGTGGGGCGAAGGAAAACATCGCTTAACAATTGAATATCCAAACAGTAATATCCTGCTCGACCAGGTGGCTTTAACCAACGGGCCGGAAAACATGGAACAGTTTGTAAATGTTACGGGGTATTGCATGCCATCCGCCCTTAAATTTGGATTAGAGGCCACCGACCTTGTCAGCTTCTATGAAGGGGAACAAGCTACAAAAGGTGCTTTTTGGGCAACGGCAACTTCACCCAATGCAATCGGCGGCGCTTATGCGGCAAGTGAAGAAAATATTGTGTCAACAGAAATGCCTGTTGGCGACAGCAAAGTGCTTTCCTTCTCAGTTAACATTGATAAAGCTGATGAATATAATATCTGGGCAAAGATCCAGGCGCTTAAACCAACCGCCACCAGTTTGTGGATATCGGTTGATGATGAACCGTTCAGAAAGTGGAACAACCTTGGTAGTGCAACCTTTGAATGGTATTGGAAGGTATTCCATTATAGTTATGCTAACGAGGACAGAAGTTTTACTTATTTCCTTTCTGCCGGGCAGCACCAGGTAAAAATTGCCATCGGGAGCGGAGATGTTTTTGTAGACCGCCTGGCAGTTGTTACAAAAGGTAAGTCACCCGGAACAACCGATCCGGATGTATTGGCCATTTCTGAAAGCCTGGAATTTGAAGCAGAAGGCGCCAGATTTGTCCAGGGAACCGGGACAACGGGGGCTTTGATAAGTACGGTAAACTGTACCACTTCTTCCAATCTCTTACAGGTGAATATGGGCAGCAGGTTTGGCAACTGGATAGCTTTCGATAATGTTGTAGCGGATGCGGCAGGCCCTTATAAATTGAAGGTTTCCTATATGAGTAAAGTTAGCAGGCCCTTCCGTGTCAGAGTAAATGGTACAACAATGGGCAGGCAGGTTGCAGCGCCTTCCGGTAACTGGTGCTACATTGATGCACTTAATCCAACGTTAGGTTCCCCGGCCATTTATGAAGTGGTGGTCATTCTAAAACGTGGTTTAAACACAATTGAGATCGGGCTCAACAATGTGGAATTAGCACCCTTCATGGACAAAATAAAATTAGAAAAAGCTGAACTAAATGGATTGGGCCTGGAAGCAGAAACTGCGGAGCTTTTCTCATCGACCAACACAACAGTAATTACGAATTGCTCAGTTGCTTCAAACGGAGCCCTGGTAAATATGGTCGCCAGCACAAGTAATGGCATCCGGTATAATAACCTGGTCAGCGCAGAAAACAAAACCTACCAGGTAGATATTTATTACATAACAAAAGTGCAGCGCAGTGTAAGGGTTTCCATAAATGCAGAGCCATTTACTACCCTTGCCTTTGCGCCTTCCGGAAACTGGTGTTTTGAAACCACACCGGTTGTGGCAATGACGAGCGTTCAGCTAACATTTGCACAAGGCAGTAACAGCATTGAGTTGAGGCCCACAGGCGCAGATGCCCCGTTCATTGACAAAATCGTTATCCGTGAGCCGGTTACTGAAATTACGGCATCCGCTATACAAGAGGGAACCTTTGCTGCAAATGCGGTTACGGACCTGTTTGAACAGCCAGCTGCTAAAACATTTTCGGTGTATCCTAACCCGGTGAAGGCAGGTACGCCGATTACATTGATGTTACCAGGCTCTCCTAACCAGGGTCCCGGGTTGATACAAATAAGGGATGTAACGGGAAGAGTTGTGTTTGAGCAAAACATGCAGACGCCAGGGAACCGGCAAATAAAACTGGAGAACAGGCTCAGCAAGGGGATGTATGTATTGACTTTAATGCAGGGATCCACCAGCACCAGCAGGAAGATAATTATACAGTAGCAGCTAATCATTAGCTGGTAAAACCAAACGGCCCCGGGGTAATTCGGGGCCGTTTTATTGTGCCTTGTATCGCTTCCACTATTTCAAAAATGTTTATACAGTAGCACACCCCAAAACATAAAAATTTAGCCTTGTATTTCCTATGAAACTTTTTGAAACGCCCACAGGAACCAAATCTCATTTTTAAAAGACAAATTCTCAACAAACGGGCAACTTTCTACGCCGCTGCAGGTGTTTTCCACCTGCAGCATCCAACCGGAAGAGGTAACAGTTTCTTCCCTTGTTGGAGTGGCATACCCGGGATAAAGTATGCGATAAGATGGGGACCTATCAACTGTTTCCTCTACTTCGCAGTTACATCTTTCACACACCTAAACCCGGTATGTTCAAGGCCGGTGTCGGGGCTGCTTTTCATTCTTCTTGCTACGCGGTAGCCACTGCAATAACTGTCGTTGCATAAAAAACTTCCTCCACGTAAAACCTTTTTAGGAGTATAGGGATCCTGCGCATCGTAACTTTTTTGCGGGCCCGCAGGATTAACACTTGTCTTGTTTGCTGCTGCCTGGTAATAGTTTTGATCATACCAGTCACTGCACCACTCCCATACATTGCCGGCCATATCAAACAAGCCATATGGATTAGCGGGATAGGTTTTTACCGGTGCCTGTTTATAACCACCATCCTTTTGTTCGTTCAGGTAGGGAAATTTTCCTTCCCAGCTATTTGCTTTGGAAACACCGACGCTGATATGTTCATTCCCCCAGGGATAAATATTTTTGGTGAGGCCACCCCTTGCAGCATACTCCCACTCTGCTTCTGTTGGCAATCGTTTGCCCGCCCATTTACAATAGGCCGTAGCATCGTACCAGCTTACATGCACAACAGGATAATTTTCTTTGCCCTTTATGTTGCTCCCGGGGCCTTCCGGGTGATTCCAGTTAGCACCCTCCACCCAACTCCACCACTGTGAATAGTTATTCAGATCAACAGGGCCATTCGAGGGCCTGAAAACCAATGATGCAGCAACCAGTAAACTGTCGGCTGGTTTGGGAGTGCCCGGGGGTAGTGTACTTTTTAATTCTTCCCAGTCGGGCTTGCGTTCCGCTGTGGTGATATAGCCCGTTGTTTTTACAAATTGCGCAAACTGTGCATTGGTAACTTCAGTGATGTCCATGTAAAAGGACCCGACTGTTACGGTATGTTTTGGATATTCATCAGCGGAAGCCTGTTCGTTATCCCCACCCATTTCAAAGGTCCCTGCGGGGATCAGCACCATTCCTGTGTGAGAAGTATCAGTGTTAAATGTTGTTGTGGTGGAGTCGGCAACATTGCCAAACCGCGCCGGCACCTGCATGCAGGAGTGAATAGAATCCTGTTGGGCCTTTGTAAGACGATTTGCACCAGTGCGGTT
>JAKFCK010000377.1:0-1672 GCA_036676685.1 Chitinophagaceae bacterium
GCAACTACTGGATCCAAAATTACAAACCCAATTCGTTAATCCCCTGCCTGTTCCTTCGGTTATTGATGGCCGTAATGGAGGGTTGTTTACCATTGGCATCAGCCAGTTTGATCAATGGTTGGGATTAAGAAACCCGATTAGTAACCAACCCATGCAAACTACTGTTTGGGGGTATAATGGCTCCTACCCTGGTCCCACCATCCTGGCTAAAGAAAATGTTCCTATTCAAGTTTTTTGGAGAAACAACCTGGTAGACGGATTGAATAAACCCTTACCACATTTATTGCCCATTGACGAATCTATTCACTGGGCTTTTGAAGATGAGTCCGGTTGGCAAAACTATGGTGTTCCGGTAGTTACTCATTTGCACGGTGGCCATACCGAATCTGCCAGTGATGGATTACCAGACAACTGGTTCACACCTAATTTTACAAGAAAAGGTCATGGATTTGTAAAGGGTGATGTTGAGCCTTACTACTATCAGAATGACCAGGAGGCAGCTACGCTTTGGTATCATGATCATGCACTGGGAATAACGCGGTTAAATGTATATGCCGGGTTAGCTGGCTATTATTTATTGACTGATCAAAATGAAATGAACCTGCAAAGCACGGGGAAATTGCCTGCTGCACCATATGACCTGGGCTTAGCCATCCAGGACAGAATGTTTACAGCAGACGGTCAATTATTTCTACCTTCCACACCAGATAATGGACATAATAATCAGGATAATAATAACGGTCATGAAGAAATCCCTATACCTACAATTCTACCTGAATTCTTTGGTGATTTTATTTTGGTTAATGGTATGACCTGGCCGGTACTGGAAGTGGAACCACGGCAATACAGGTTCAGGGTTTTGAATGGATCGGATTCACGCTTTTTTAATTTGTTTCTTTCCAGTGGACAACAAATAACACAAATTGGAACTGATAACGGTTTACTTCCATCACCTGTTCCTATGAGCCAAATGATGATTGCCCCGGGGGAAAGAAAAGATATCATCCTTGATTTTTCGCATCCTTCACTACAGGGACAAACTATCATTATACGCAATAATGCTAAAACACCTTTTCCAAAAGGCTCCACCGTTGATCCGCAAACAACTGGTCAAATTATGGCTTTTAGGGTCAGCAAACCACTGAATGCACTTTACCCACAAACGCAATTCCCGGCATCCCTCCGGGCTCCCATTATACCATTGCAAACCAACCTGGCTCCAAGAAAATTGATTTTGTTTGAAGCCGAAGATGAATATGGCCGGTTGAAACCAATGTTGGGAACTGTTGAAGATGGTGTAATGGAATGGCATGATCCAATAACTGAAAACCCAATGTTAAACAGCACCGAAATATGGGAGATCTATAATGAAACGATGGATGCACATCCCATTCACCTGCATATGGTAACCATGCAATTAATTAACCGGCAAAAATTCCAGGCTGATGTGGATGAAGAAAATGGCAAACCAACGAATATCAGACTACTTGGTCAACCAAAGTCTCCTAGTCCTGCTGAAGCTGGCTGGAAGGATACATGGGTGACGTTACCCGGTGAAGTAACCAGGGTGATCGCAACGTTTGATAAGGAAGGATTGTATGCCTGGCATTGTCATATTCTTTCTCATGAAGATCATGAAATGATGAGACCATATTATGTTGGTGAGATGACT
>JAKFCK010000378.1:0-3584 GCA_036676685.1 Chitinophagaceae bacterium
TGCAAGGAATTTATCTGTGGCGGTCATTCAGTGATTTGGTGATTTGGTGATTTGGTGATTTGGTGATTTGGTGATTTGGTGATTTGGTGATTTGGTGATTTGGTGATTTGGTGATTTGGTGATTTGGTGATTTATTTCAGCCGTACAAGATAGTTTAAGACCTGCAGACTTTCACTATTCACTATTCACTATTCACCATTCACCATTCACCCACCCTCATCCCCCATACATTTCCGGCTTTAACGCCCTCGGGCTCCACATTTCCAAAAAAGCCTGCACCTTAAATAAGTTATAACTTTTTTTACCGTCCTCCAGGTATTCACTGTTTTGGGTGTGAATGCGTTCTCCCTTTTCATTCAGGATGATAAACACAGGGAACCCGAAACGCTGTGCGAAACCATATTGCCTAAAGATCTTTTTGTTCTCGTTTTCCTTGCTCCAGTTTAGGTGGTACCATACAAAACCTGCATTGATAACAGAATCAATTTTTGGAGTGGCTTTAGCGAAACGTGCAAACTCTATGCACCAGCTGCACCAATTGCCCCCGGCCTGGATCAGCACATATTTTTTTTCGGCAGCGGCTCTTTTTATTGCAGCTGCGATGTCTTTTGCAGCATCCGCTTCGGGATGGTATAATTTGCCGGGTTGTGCATTTGCAAGAGAGAAACTGAGGCCCAGAATAACTAAGGCAAAACATTTTTTTATTTTCATCACCAGGTTTATTGTTTATAGGATACTGCGCTTTATGATTGATCCAACTTTCGGGATAAAGTTTAGCAAAGATGTTGATTTTATACCAGCAGCACACATTATACTTGTGAAAATTAAACTGTTGCTGTTTTATTTATCTATGATTTCAAAGGGCCTCGATATAGCATTCCCTTTTTCATCGGTGAGTGTAAGCATATGTTTGCCTGCCGGCGGGCTAACTGCGAGCTGGTGAAATTTTTCAGTTGTACCCACAAACTGGTCGTCGATACTCCAGAATAATTTGGCTGCAATGTTTTTATGTGTAGCGGAAAAAACCGATCGGCCCTTTTGCCCGTCCAGCTCCAACGGAACATAAATTTTTGTATCGGGTTGGGGATAGATCACTTCTATCAATTTACCAGGGGAAAGCTCTGAGCAGCCTGGTTTAAATGGAGGCAACCCTGCATAATCGTGGTTTCGCTGCCGGTAATAAAATTCCATGGCCGGTGGTAAAATGAACCAGGGGCGCTGCTGCATGTTTGCCGGTGATTCGCACCCGTCATTTACACGGAAGATGCCACTAGCATCCAGGTTGATCATGTTGTGGTAGGGGCATTGTGTACTCTTGCCGGCAAGTGGAGGCATTTTCAGCGTATCAGTTTCCGGGCAATCTATGTTTGCGCGGAAACCCGATTGCCGGCATACAGGGATATAAGTATAGTTATAACCAGGATTTTTAAACCAGGCAAGGCTTGTGCCATGGCTAACGGAATGGAGTACACGAAAAATGTCAAACATCACGGGAGCTGCCGTTTCTATTCCTACCAGGCCGGCCCTGCCTTCTCCATCTGCATTGCCTACCCATACTGCTACCACGTGCGTAGGTGTCACACCTATTGACCACCCATCCCGGAATCCAAAACTTGTTCCTGTTTTCCAGGCAATTTTTTTAGCCGAAGAAAACTGCTGCCATAAGCCTTCCTCGCCGGGGCGCATCACTTCCTGCATGGCTTCAAATGTATAATAGATTGATGTGGCATCCAGTGGAAAATTCCTGTTGGAGCTACCAGTACGGGTCTTCATCTTTTCCGAATATTGCGGCCCGTGTATATCTTCAGGGCGAATGATGCCTTTATTTTTTTCCTGGTGATTCACGATCCTGGCCATAGATGCATACAAACCTGCTAGGTCCCACATACTTACTTCGCACCCGCCGAGTATTAAGGATAAACCATAGAAGTCCGCCGGGTTTGTGAGTGTGCGTATGCCGTACTGTTTCAGTACCTCGTAAAAGCGGGGGTATTTATACTGTTGCAATAACCGCACTGCGGGTACATTAAGGCTACGGGCCAATGCCCGGTGTGCAGGTATAGCACCGTCGTAACCAAGGTCAAAGTTTTGGGGGGTATAGCCGCTGATCTGTGTAGGAATATCGGCAACAAGCGAATTCGGTAGCAATGATCCATCGCTTAACATTGCCGCATATAACACCGGTTTCAAGGCGCTGCCGGGGCTCCGCGGCGCCTGGATGATATCCACATCAGATTCCAGCTCCCTGTTGCCCGGTTTGTAAATATTGCCGACGTAGGCAAGGCTGTGGCCGGTCTCCACATCCAGTACAAGCGCACAAAGGTTATTGATCCCATTGCTGCTCAACTGTGGATGATGTTGATTGATAATAGTGTTTATATTTTTTTGCAGGTTGCCATCAATCGTCGAGACCAGTTTCGTACTGCCTGCAAAACCCCGGTGTTGTTTTTTAAATAATTGTAATAGATGCGGTGCCAGTTGTGGTAAGGGTAGGGGACTTGATGGTAGGGGCTCCAGTTTGGCAAGCGCACAATCTTCGGCTGGCATTTTGCCAACTGCGGCCAGTTTATCCAGCAGCCTGTTTCTCTTGCCAAGTAAAAGATCCCTGTTTCTGCCCGGGTGAATAAGCGAGGGCGCATTTGGAAGGACCGCCAGCGTAGCCATTTCTGACCAGCTGAGCTGCTCCGGCCCACGCCCGAAATACCTCCATGCTGCGGCATCCAGGCCTACAACATTGCTTCCAAATGGTGCATTGGAGGCGTATAAAGCCAGGATGTCTTTTTTTGACCTGGAAAATTCAAGGCGAATCGCCAAAAAAGCCTCCCTGGTTTTATTAATGATATTTCTTCGCCTGTTTTTTTGAGATAGCCGGATAGCCTGCATGGTAATGGTGCTACCCCCTTGTGTATGATTGCCCGCTGCATTCGAGTAAAGAGCACGTACTATCGCAACCATATCAACCCCCGGGTGTTTAAAAAAACGTTTGTCCTCGAATGTGGTGATGCAGTCTACAAAATGTGCAGGCACGTTGTTATTGTGGGGGAAACGCCATTGCCCATCCGCAGCTATCGATGCATTCAGGAGGTTGCCTTCGGAGTCTTCTACTACATAACTCGTGGGATCAGTGAATAGGTTCCGGGGCAGCGCTAAGTAAAAAAGTAAGCCACCGCAGAAGACCAGGGTAAGAAAAATTTTTTGCTTTTTATTTAATTTCCTGGCAGGTTGAACGATATGTTTGCTAATGAATTTCAGTGCTGTTTAAATTAAGGTGACCATAGTCGTTGTTTAAATTAGTGTTGCATCACTTCTACCCAACTACCCTTGCTGCCGGCTGTAATTGCCTGGTCATACATGGCCTGGCATTGTGTGGCAGGTAAAAAATAACGCCCCGGATAAGCCGCATTTAGCTGGACATAATAAGTGAGCGTTTCATTTTGCCTGATATCAAAGTAGGTATACACCCTGTCGTCCCTGGTGTCCTGGTATTCTGAAGCCGAAGACTTGAATGCCCCTTCTCCTTCCATCATCCTTGCATTTAATATCTCCCACCCGGACGCAAAAACCTGGGATAACGCCATCTCGTG